>NZ_BCUY01000131.1 GCF_001591465.1 Cytobacillus firmus NBRC 15306 | reverse complement strand
GAAGCTTTTTTGGGAGGTTTCTGTATGAAAAAGTGTATAGCAGTTATTTCTGCGATGCTGCTGTTATCCGGCTGTGCCGGCAGCGGCCAGGATGCTAAGACTGGAAATGAAGATCCAGGCAGCAAACAAGAATTGAAAGAAGTTACTGTCGTACTGGATTGGACGCCCAATACCAATCATACCGGCTTATATGCCGCAAAAGAAAAAGGCTATTTTAAAGAAGAAGGTCTCGATGTCGAAATTATCATGCCAGGTGAAGCAGGTGCAGATCAATTGACGGCATCAGGCAAGGCTGATTTCGGTGTCAGCTATCAGGAAAGCATCACGGAAGCCCGTGTACAGGGTGTGCCGCTGGTATCAATAGCGGCAGTCATTCAGCACAACACTTCCGGTTTTGCCTCCCCTGCTGAAAAAAACATTAAATCACCGAAAGACTTTGAAGGAAAAACGTATGGCGGGTGGGGAGCTCCTGTAGAAAAATCAGTAATTGACTCCCTAATGAAGAAGGAAAATGCCGATGCTGATAAGGTATCAATTGTGAACATGGGAGATGCAGACTTTTTTACAGCGGTTAAAAGAGATATAGACTTCGCATGGATTTATTACGGGTGGACAGGTGTAGAAGCTGAGCTTCGCGGGGAAAAGATTAACATGGTCTACCTCACAGACTACTCAGAAAAACTGGATTACTACACGCCTGTTCTGGCTACGAGTGAAAAAATGATTGAAGATGAACCGGAAACTGTCAAAGCATTTGTAAATGCAGCAGCCAAAGGATATGAATTTGCAATCGGCCAGCCCGAGGAAGCAGCTGATATTTTGTTAAAGAATGCTCCTGACCTGGACAGCGAATTGGTCAAAAAGAGCCAGGAGTGGCTATCCCCGCGCTATCAGGACGATGCTGCCAGATGGGGAGAACAAAAGCTTGAGGTCTGGGAAAACTATGCAGACTGGATGCATGAAAATGGTCTTTTAGATAAAGAATTAGATGCCGGCAAAGCATTTACAAATGATTTCCTGCCGGAATAAGGGGAGTTTATGAAATGGCAAACGCACTTGTAAGCATTCAAATCATACCAAAAACAAAAGATGGGGAAAATGTTATACCATACGTGGATGAAGCAATCAGTATCATTCAGCAATCAGGTGTTAAGTACGAAGTGCATCCCCTTGAAACAACAATGGAAGGCGATTTAGAACACTTATTGAAAATCATTGCGGACATGAACAGAAAAATGATTGAAAAAGGCAGCAGCAACGTAATCTCACAGGTTAAAATTCTCTTTCAGCCCGCTGGAATTGAAATGAGTGATTTAACGGAGAAGTACCGTCCATGATCAATGTATTCAGAAAAGGGTGGAGGCCGGCTGCGGTTCTCCTCCTTTTATTCATTCTCTGGGAGATGGCGGTAAATCTGGCAGAAGTCCCTGCTTGGCTCCTGCCTCCCCCGACAGATATCATTCAGGAGGCTGTTATGGGCTGGGAGGGCTTCCGCCCGCATCTTCAATCGACAGTCCTCCTTTCACTATGTGGATTTGCCATTGGCACTGCCATCGGATTGCTTACAGCTGTTATATTGCACTTATTGCCTTTTATAAGAGAGTCTATTTACCCGCTTCTCATCCTTTCACAGAATGTGCCAATAATTGTTCTGGCTCCTTTACTGGTTGTATGGTTTGGATTTGGCATACTTCCAAAACTCATTGTCATTACGCTGGTATGCTTCTTCCCCATTACTGTTGCAGCATTGGATGGTTTTCGGCAAACTCCGGGAGAACTCAGGCATTATATGCTGATGGCAGGAGCCGGCAGAGGACAGTTGTTTTGGAAGCTGGAGCTTCCATATTCCCTTCCCTCTTTATTTTCAGGGCTAAAAATTTCCGCAACCTATAGTGTGATGGGTGCTGTAATATCCGAATGGCTCGGTGCTAAAGCAGGAATAGGTGTTTTTATGACTTTAGCCTCTTCTTCATTTCGGACAGACCGTGTTTTTGTTGCCATTTTTGCGATTATGCTGTTAAGCTTGCTGTTTTTTGGGGGAATATTACTGGCTGAACGTTTGCTGATTAAATGGAAGTCCAGGGAGAGTGGCAGGAAATGATACAATTATCGGTTAATTCTCTAACGAAAAGTTTTGATTCAAATCGAGTTTTAAGCAATTTGAGTTTTCAAGTAAATGAAGGAGAGTTTGTTTCCATTTTAGGTCCATCAGGCAGCGGAAAGAGCACTATCTTCAACCTGATTGGCGGAATGCTCCTGCCTGATGAAGGGTCCATTACACTGGGGAATGTCGAGATCAGCGGCAAACGCGGTTCAATCAGCTATATGCCTCAGACACCTTCCCTGATGCCCTGGAGAACCACCCTCCAGAACGTTCTGCTTGGCCAGGAAATTATGGGGAAAGCCGATCCGGAAACAGCCAGAAAAATGCTTCAAAAAGCGGGACTCGGTGACTATGAAAATGCATTTCCACATGAATTATCAGGAGGCATGAAGCAAAGGGCCGCCTTCATCCGGGCACTATTAAGCCCGCAGCCAATCATACTGCTGGATGAACCTTTTTCAGCTTTGGATGAACTTACCCGTCTTGATATGCAAAAATGGCTTCTCGATATTTGGAATGAACATAAGCCGACGATTCTGTTTGTCACTCACAATATCGAAGAAGCCATTTACCTCTCTGATCGAATATTAATACTCGGCAGCAAGCCTGCTAAAGTGGTTCAAGAATTTAAAGTTCCTTTTGGGCGGCCGCGAATGGAGGGAATTTTCCTGGATAAAAATTTTCTTGAATGCAAAAGAAGCATCCATCATGCGCTGAAAAATCATTAGGAGGCAATAGCAGTGGATAAGTATATTGATGCCCATATTCATCTTGATAAGTACAGCAATATTGATTTAGAGAAAATGTTTCATGAGCTGCCGTTTCAGCTTTCACTAGTGACAGTTTCAAGCGATTTAGCATCCTGCAAAAGAAACCTTGCTCTTGCAGAAATTTATCCCTTTGTTAAACCTGCCTTTGGTTTTCATCCTGAACAGGTTCTGCCCAGTGATTATGATATTTCAGAGCTTTTCAGCTGGATAAAGATTCACACAGAGCAGATGGCTGCTGTTGGCGAGGTTGGCCTTCCATACTATTTACGATCTGAAGGGATAAAGCAGCTTGGAGGATATATTGAACTTCTCGAAGAGTTCATTAAGCTTGCTAAAAGGCGGGATAAGCCAATTGTCCTCCATGCAATTTATGATGATGCACCGATTGTATGCAATTTATTGGAAAAGCATTCAATTAAAAAGGCTCATTTCCACTGGTTTAAAGGTGACACTGCAGCAGCAAGCAGGCTGATTTCCAATGGCTATTACATCTCCTTTACTCCAGATATCGTGTATGAAAAAGAAATACAGGACCTAGTACGGGATTACCCGCTGGATAAATTGATGGCAGAAACAGACGGTCCATGGGAATTCGAAGGCCCTTTTAAAAACAAACCTACCCACCCATCCATGATGGCCGATTCCATCAGTGCCCTTGCTGAACTAAAAGAAATATCTTTCAGCATCGCCATTAAGAAGCTATATGATAATACAAAAAGCTTCTATAATATTGATTAATCGGCCTTAAAGAATCTTTTACCATAAGGCAGTTTTTTTATTAAGATTAGATAAAATTTACTAGATAAATATAATCACTTCGTACCATTCCTAATTTTGGAAATATAGGTTAATCTTATATTGGACAATACTTTTAGGAGGTATGTGATGAAAAAGTATATTTTCTTATTCTTGACTATTTTACTAGTTTTCTCAGGCAATGTTTCTGCACAGCCCAAAAGCAGTACTGCTGATTTGACTGAGAAAGATTTCATGAAAGATGTGTTGAAATCTGATGAGTTTAAGGAATTCAAATCTTCTATATTAAAAGATGCCTCCACCCAGCCAAAAGCTCTTATTGATGAAAAAGGAAAACAATATGGCTGGACAGTGCAATATGAAATTGAATACAACGAAAAAAATATCTCCTTAGATGAAAAAGCTCTCGTAAATTTCTCGTCTCTTCTATCTTTCTCCTTTGAGTCCGGGAAGGAATTAAAAGTGCGGCTGGTTGATTACAGCAGGCTTATTGAGGATCAGGCTTTTTATGTAAGAGACCTGAAATCTGAGGAAGAGACCAAGATAGATATCTCAAAAGACAGCACCTTTACTGATTATTTAACAGAAGTAGAATTGAAAAAAACACAGCTGATTAAAGAAGCGGCCAAAAGCAATACAGTCTCTTCCGATAAAGCCAAAGCATCCGGCCAGCTATGCTACTACTGTACAAAGTATGAATGGCGCGGCGGGTATCCCTGCTCATCCGCTAACATTGGGTCTGAAGCTTCAGTATCATTCCAGCTTGAAGAAAACGGGCTGAATCCGGATTCTGTGGTCATTGAATGCTATGTTCCCCGCCATAAGGTGTGCGTTGACGGAGAATGGAGAACCTATTGCCCTATACAATGAAAAGAACGGCTAAGCGAATCGCTTAGCCGTTTTGTTATCCTTTCGTGCCTGATGCGATATTCGAACCTTCTATAAAGTGCTTCTGGAAGAAGAAAAATAACAGCACTACAGGCAATAATACCATGACTGACATGGCCATCAGGTAATGCCATTGTGTCTGTACAGTTCCCTTGAAGGTTTGAAGACCGATTTGAAGGGTGTAGAGACTTTCATCGTTTAAATATAATAACGGGCCAAGAAGGTCATTCCACGCGCCATTAAATGAGAAAATGGCTACAGTAATAAGCGCTGGCTTATGATATGCCACCATATCTGAATATGATTTGCACCGTCCAGAACAGCTACTTCAATAAGTTCATTCGGAATGGTCATCATAAACTGACGAAGCAGGAAGATGAAAAAGGCACTCCCCAAAAAGGCCGGAACAATCAGCGGCAGATATGTATTTACCCAGCCAAGCTTGGAGAATAAAATGTACTGAGGCACCATGGTGACAAACCCTGGGATCAGCATGGTTGATAACACAACTATAAACAAAGCATTTCTTCCTTTAAAACGGATTTTCGCAAAGGCATAAGCAACCAGCGAATTGACAATAACGCTTCCTGCTAATACAACGATGAAAACAATCGCCTGCTTTACTTTATCTTTGAATTTTTTCGTCTCATAAAACTTCGGTGCTGCAGCAGTTCTCATTTATCATCTCCTCCCTCATAATGAACCCATCTTTTACCGATTTTCATATTAATGATTGTCAGTATCATGACGACAATAAACAGCAGCCAGGCCATTGCAGAGGCATAGCCCATGTCAAACACCTCAAACGCATTATTCCACATATGAAGATTATAGAACAAAAGTGAATTTCCAGGTCCTCCGCTTCCATTCTCCGTCATGACATAAGCCTCCTGGAAAATTTGAAATGAACCGATCGTTCTTGTCAGCACATCAAAGAAAATGATCGGTGAAATCATCGGCAATGTGATATAAAAAAATTTCTGCATTACACCTGCCCCATCCAGATCCGCTGCTTCATAAAAAAAAGACCCCTTACAGGAGTCAAATTACGGAGTGTTCTGAATGCTTTGTGCGATTGCCTCTAAATATTCCATAAATATGGCACCTTCAGCGGCAGGAACTGAAAAAATCTCTTCACTGTCCATTAGCTTGAAATAAACTTTGCCTTGCTCATTCCAGACTTTCATCTTTACAGGGTCCTTCCCCTTTAAAATAAATTGGATATCATAAGATGGTTTGGCATCAATGACTGCCTCTGCGGGAATTGCCGAGTTTATGGCATTTCTTGCTGTGCTTTCCCACTTTGGATCTTTTACAGTCGCGGTTTCAGCCGTATACTTTCCGTCGGCAGAGAAGGATTTCTCAGTTTCTGAAAAAGCAATAGTGGTTTGGCTTATAAAACTATTTCCAAGCATCTCGGAACTGCTGCTGCCTCTGGTAATAGAATCCTCAGAAAAAATAATGAAAGCGAACATGACACAAGCTGCCATTACAGCGGCAGCAGATAAAAACCTCGGAAAAATAGCTTTCTTTCTTTTAGGTTTTTCCTCAATGCCGCTCAATATTTTTTGCAGACTCTCCTGCTTTTGCTTTTGCGACCGCGGAATACGTCCCAATTCTCGAAAGGAATTATCGGATTCGAATGAGCTCTTCATGGATTTCCCCCCTTTTTTGCAATTCTTTTTTTAGCGCCGCGAGTGCCCTGGAAGTGGTGATTTTCACTTTATTTTCAGACCAATTCAAGATTTCGGCCGTTTCCTTAATGGAAAACTCCTTTATTTTTCTCAGTATAAGCACTTCTTGGTAGCTTAATTTCAAATGGCGGATTGCTTCATATAAGAGTGTAACTTTTTCACCCTTAATCATTATCTCTGTAGGAGTATCTTCATCTGATTGGAGCTGGAATTTTTCTATTGAGAAAAATTTGAATCTGCTTTTTTTGCGCAAATAATCAATGGCTACATTTCTTGATATCCGGACAAGCCAGGTAAAGATCTGGGACTTACCATTAAATTGATTCATATATTTGTAGACTTTGATAAAGGTGTCTTGTGTCAGATCTTCGGCCACTTCCTTATCATTTACGAGAAGAAATATC
>NZ_BCUY01000130.1 GCF_001591465.1 Cytobacillus firmus NBRC 15306 | reverse complement strand
ACTAAGTTTAATAATCAGATTAAGTTATATACAAGGCATAATAATGAGGTTACTGCCAAGTTTCCTGAACTCCAAAATATTGATATTCCAGATGGGACGAAGTTATCAAGACTAAATTTAAAAAAACTTAATAATAACTAGGTGTTAAATATATTGGTCATGAATAATATGTTGAACAGTTTAACGTCGCTCACTTAAATGAAAAAGTAATAATAAAAAAGCTCCTAAAAAGGAGCTTTAACCAGCACAACAAGATAATTTTGACACATCTTTATCAAACGTAAGGGCAGCCAGCTTCAATCCTTCGGCCATTGTTAAATATGGAGCCATCGTTTCACGGAGATCCTCTACAGTTAAACCGAATTTGACAGCCAGTGTTGCCGCATAAATCACGTCTCCTGCGTTTTCAGCTACAACATGAGCCCCTAACACTTTTAGTGTTTTCGCATCCGCCACCAGTTTAAACACGCCTGTTGTTTCCCGATTAACCAAGGCTCTTGGAACGGCATCTAACGGTAAGACGGATGTTTTCACTTCATATCCTTTTTCTTTTGCCTGTTGCTCCGTCAAACCAACCGTTGCTATTGCTGGAGCAGTGAACGTAACCCCAGGAACAACCTCTAAATTCAGCTTTTTGTTCAGTCCTCCGATGGCATTTTTCGCAGCCATTCCACCTTCATAAGCTGCCACATAAACAAATTGAGGACCAAGCGTCACATCTCCTGCTGCATAAATGCGTGCATTCGTCGTTCTAGAATACTCATCAATCACGATTTCGCCACGAGAGCCTACTGTTACACCTGCTGCCTGTAAATTCAAAGTTGCGGTGTTCGGTGTTCTTCCTGTGGCTACCAGCAATTGATCTGCTTCAATGATTCGCTTCTTTCCATTAACCTCGACATGAACCTTTTTAACGTCCCCATCTTGTTCGATTCGTTCAAAGGATGCTCCTTTCACTAAATTGACCCCTTGTTCTGTTAAGGCTTGTGTAATGGCTTCTGAGATTTCAGGATCGTATTCCTTTAACAGACGCGGGCTTCTTTGCATCAATGTGACTTCTGAGCCAAGATTGTGGAATAGTTGCCCTAATTCCATGCCGATATAGCCGGAGCCGATGACGGTAAGACGCTTTGGAACCTTCTTTAATTCAAGCAGCGTGGTGCTTGTTAAATAATCGACCTCATCTAGTCCGGAAATATTTGGCATGGCTGGGGAAGCACCTGTCGCGATTAAGAATCGTTTGGCAGATAACTTCATGCCATTCACTTCAACGGTTTTTTCGTCCACGAATTTCGCTTCGCCTTTGATTAACTCAAATCCATAGTCATCAATTAAATCCACATACTTTGCATTTCGAAGATTCGTCACCAGCTCGTTTTTCTGCTTTATCAATGGTGCCAAATCCACATTATCGGCTGAAGTGTGCAATCCCACAAATGGATTGTTTCTTGCTATATGATTGATTTCACCAGCTCTTAACAGTGTTTTTGACGGAACACAGCCGATGTTCACGCAAGTTCCACCTACTGTTCCACGTTCGATGATCGCCACTTTTGCGTCATATTTTACGGCTTCAATGGCAGAAGAAAAGGAAGCCCCACCTGAGCCAATAATGATGTAGTCATAGTCGTAATTACCTTCATCACCTAAGCTTACATCTGGCTTTTCTTGCGATTGTGCTTGTATTTCTTCTGCTTCTCCTGGTTGATATTTTGCATCAGCAATTGCTTTTTTGGCTGTTTCCAGCTTTACATCATTCGGCAATTCAAATACAGCTTCTCCACGGCCAAAATCGGTGTTAATTCCCTTTGCACCAATATTTTCAAGAGCGACAGCTACATGTTGTTCACAACCAGTGCAGGTCATTCCTTGAACATTCATCCGATACATCCTCATTAAATTACTGGTCATTTCAGGTTTTTGAACTTCTTCTGCTTGTCCCGGTTGATAGTTTGCGTCAGCAATCGCCTTTTTTGCTGATTCAACCTCCACATCATTAGGAAGCTCAAATATAGCTTCACCACGACGAAAATCGACTTCAACCCCCGTAGCACCGGTGTTCTTAAGCGCTATTGCTACATGCTCTTCACAACCGGTACATGTCATTCCTTGAACGTTTACTCGATATCTTTTCATATCAAATTCCTCCTTTACTCGATTCCAAGCCCGAAATCTGAAACTGCTGTCTTGATTGCCTGTAAATCCGTCTTCTTATCATCAAAGGAAACCGTTACTTCTGCCGTGCTTCCACTGACTTTAATGGTCGATTTACCAACGCCCTCTACCTGTTCCATTACATCTTTTACAACAGAAGGTGGACAACAATCCATTCCCAAAACGGTGAATGTCCCTGTTTTATTTGTTACAACTGTAGTTTTTTCTTCCTTCTGAGGATCTATAGTATTTTGTGCTTCTTTTTCATTGCTACACGCAGTAACCAGTAACAGAAGGGATAATAGCATCATAATCCTGATTATTTGTACCCTCATATAAAGCACCTCATTTTTAAATTCCACCTTCAACTAGAAATAAAAAAAGAAACATGCCGAAAACGAAAACCGTCGTGATCCATAAGCCAAGGACAGAACTTTTTCTTTTTCCCTTTCTCCCATAAACCATATAAAAGGAGTAAGCAAGAAGAATGATGGTAACAATGCTGAACATTAACCGATATTTTAGTGAGTAAAAAGCTAATGCTCCAGCAAACCCAGTTAGTCCTAGAGGTATGAAAATAACTGGACCCAGGCAGCATGCAGCCATAGCAAAAGCTGAAAATACAGTAGCTAACTGTGATACTTTTTCCTTCATGATTTAAACCTCTCCATACTGCAACAATCATGCATTGCTGTTTCTTTCTTTGCCTCATTTTTTGTTTCTGGATCAGCTTTTCTCCAAACCTTGAACAGGGCAAAAACAAATAACAGGCCCATCACTATGAAAATTACATCTTTAAATTCCATGAAATAGGATCCCAGAGCTGTACCTGCGAACAACGGAAGGAGTAAAAAGAGGTGACACGGGCATGTAATTAGTGCAACAAGTAACCAAGCTGTACTTTTAATTGTTTTTTTCATCTTGTTTCACCTCTTTATTTATTCATCAACGTTTCAATAATGGGACATTCGTAAATGTCTTTGTTTTCAGGACATCTTTCTTTGAGGTCCATCAGCATTTGTTCAATTCTTTTGAGGTCTTCAATTTTATGCTGAATGTCCTCTATCTTAAGAACAGTGAAATCATACATATCACTGCACTTTGCTTCATCACGATCGACAACTCCTAATAATTTGTCAATTTCATTTAAGGTAAAGCCCAGTTCCTGCATCCTTTTTATGAAATTCACTCGATCTACCGTTTGTTGAGAATACGTACGGTAGCCATTTTCGGTTCGAACAGGCTCTGGAATTAAGCCTAAACGCTCATAATATCTAATTGTCTCCTTGTTAACGCCGCACTTGTCAGCCAGTTCTCCAATACGAAATTGCATATATTTCACCTCAGATAGAGTATACACCCTGTACTTAGGTACAGGGTCAATATATATTGTACTTCATTGCATGAAGTTCTACTCAGCATTAGATCCAGATAACGTGCCGCCAAATATAGCAGCACCAACCTCATAGGCTTCCATAAGAGTCAGCTTGACCTTCGCCATCGTTGAATTTTTTGCATTCGCTTTTTGCCAATGTTCCTCAGAGCAATAAAATTGTATGGCTGGACAACAGCTGGCAGAAATGGACATTGGCTCACTCGGTCCACAAGAAGAATCGCAGCATGCGTTGGCAGTATCCATTGTTCCCAAGCCTACTACAACGGTGCCAAGATTGGTAACGGGAACGTTGTCTTTCACATGGATGGTGATCTTTTCACCGCAAAATGCACATTCAGACTCAATCACGGCATCCGTAAACATGGATGGAATGCCTAGAGCATCAATTGCACACATGGAATAAGATGGTGCCATACCAGCCAATGTGACTCGATGCGGGGTGGGAACTCCAGAGAAAGGATATGCCACTGTGACATCTCCAGATTTGTGGTCCCAGTGAACTAGGTCCAATTCCCTCAAACGCTGAAGAGCAGAGTTCATATCGATTTTGGCTTGTTCCTCCATTGCGGTTATATTATTGATATTGACTATTTTTCCCTCTGCCATGGAAAGAAGGATATCTGTACGAATCAGGTTTTCGGCAGGAGACAGGTTACTGATTTTTTCCTCAAATCCTCCTTTTGGCAAACCGAGTGATTGTAACACCTGGTCCTTTATTGAAGCATTGATATGATTTTCGCTCATGTTGTTGCGTCCTTTATTGTGTATTTAAGTTATTATTCTTTTATAGTTTAAACCTCGTACTATGGTACAGGGTCAATAATTATTTCTTGAAATTTTATTTGAACTTTCTGCTCTTACCTCTATGCAAACATGGAGGGAACTGTACAACAGTTATGAAAAAGAAGTTGCTTAAATCAACACCCAACAGTTCCCATAGACTTTTTACCTATTGACCCATTAAAATTATATTGGGTGATTTCATGTCATTTATTACACCAATGTTATTAGAAAAAACGGATCAGCCATTTTATGATACAAACTATATTTTTGAGCCAAAGATGGACGGCATTCGCTTACTTGTTAGTAAAGTAGGTGATCAGACCCGCATGTGGACCCGGCATAAGAACGAGATAACGCAACGCTTTCCCGAATTACTTGATGTGCCGGTAGATACTGACGTTATCCTAGACGGAGAGCTCGTTTGTGTAGACCCTGAAACTGGATCAATTGATTTTGAACTGATAATGGAACGCTTTTCTGCGAAAAAGTCGGACAAAATCAAAATATTGCAAAAGCAATTGCCGGTTGAGTATGTCGTTTTTGATATTCTGCACTATGATGGAACAGACTTACGCTCCATACCTCTTTTAGAACGTAAGGCTATTTTGGATGAAGTAATGCATGAAAATGCTTTTTACAAGAAAATTAGCTATATTGAGGATCGGGGTACGGATTTATTTGCTGCAGTCGAACAGATGAAGTTGGAAGGCATGGTATGTAAGTATAAAAACAGTAAATATGTCAGTAAGAGAAGTAAGCATTGGCTTAAATTGATCAACTGGATGTATGAAGACGTTTATATAACTGGATACCGGAAGGATGAATTTGGATGGGTGTGTTCCCGGAAAGAGGGAGAAAACTTTCGTCCGATAGGGACATTAGAACTTGGGACAACACCACAGGTACGACAGGCGTTTTATGCTATTTCTAAACAACTGATTACACGAGAAGATGATAAGTTGGTTGAACTGGAACCAGTTATTAGATGTCGTTTGAAATTCCGAAATTATACGAGGAAAGGACTGTTACGCACACCTTCCTTTGTTAAGTTTCTATATTAAATAAAACGCCAGGGGAAACCTGGCGTTTTATTTAATATAAGAGGTGTCTTTTGCACCTTGGATTTAATTGGAACGAGAAAGAGAAGGGGCACTCAGCTTATATCTTCTTGTAGACTTCTGCATAGGCTACCTTTAATTGGTCTCGTAAATCCTTGTTCTCATGCTCTAATCGCTTAACTTTCCGCTTTAACGATTCGATAATCGCGTCTTTATTATTTTCATGCATTTCAGACTTAACCTGCTTTGCAGAAGGGCTCTTTATCTGCTGCTGACGTAGTGTTTCAATTCGCTCACGTAGTGCCACATTATTGTATAGCGTAGCCTTTGCCACTCCGGCCTCACTGGCTACACTATTAAAATTAATTGCTTGATTAGCTCTAACGAGCCTTTTAATAGCCTCATCTACTTTACTTATGGTAATGGCTTTTCGACTTTCGTGGATTTGCTTTAGGTGTTTCTTGCGGTCATATGCTGCCATATTATACTCCTTGCATACGTTTTATTCTTTCCATTCGTCCAAATATTATATTTCCTTGTTTAATCGTATTATAAATATCCTGTAGTCTCTCTAAATTCTTCTGATTTTTTTGTGCTATTTCTTCACGCCCATATTGTTTCGCTACTTCAACCATTTTAGAAGTGGATTGAATGTGAATTTCATATTTTGCTACATCCATTTCTGAAAGGCCTACTGCCAGGTCCTTACATGGGCTGCCACCATTACATGTTAAGCAAGGGGGTTCCTCTGCATAAGGGCAATTTCCATTTAATCTCGCTCTACAGGATCCGTAAGGATTGTCAATTGCGGTTAACTTGTGGTTTAGCCAAAGCATTTCCTTTATTTCTTCCGGTATCTCTTCATCTTTATTAACTTCGTACATATTACCGTTTAAATCGAAACTAAAAACTCCGTCAGTAACCGCCTTTTCATATGCTTTACGCTTTGTTTCATCTAAAAGTTTAGCATATACCATTGTCATCTCCGGTGACGAGTGGGCGAGTAACTCTTGCACTGTGAAAATATCGGTACCGCTATTTAACAGTTTTATTGCAAAGGTATGTCGAAACTGATGCATTTTAAAATGAAATAGGTTCCCAATTTCGTCGGTTATAATCTTTCTTCTAGCTAAGAGATTTAACTGGTCAGAAACCCATCCTTGTTCATAAGCTTTTCCTTTCCTTTTCCCCCTATATCGAACAAAAATAAAGTCTTCAGGATTATTCTTTTGGTTGCTGTGTTTTTTTGCATTATCTATTAAAACTGCCATTATATTTGCTAATTCTTCATCGATTGGAATCATGTGGCCTTTTACATATGTTTTCTCTATATCGGTTACTATACTGAAT
>NZ_BCUY01000129.1 GCF_001591465.1 Cytobacillus firmus NBRC 15306 | reverse complement strand
TAAAGATAATCCCCACTGATTGAAGTTTCACTTTATCCGGCGGCACTATCTGTTCCTGCCTGTTTTTGTATCAGCACCTGATGGGGGAATGGAATTTCAATCCCGTTAGCTTCCAAAGCTTCCTTCAGCGCTTTTCTAAGCTGCCGTTCGACAGCCCACTGTTCCATGTTTTCTGTCTTGGCAATGATTCTTAATACAACATCAGAGGAGCCTAATGTTTGTACGCCGATCACATTAGGTCCTTCAACAATTGCCTGGTTTTCTTCAGCAATCCTGTCACATGCTTCCTGAAGGACTGTGATAGCTTCATCAATATTGTCATCATAAGAGATTCCTATATCAATCAGTGCGCGCATTTTGCCGCGGGAATGGTTGCTCAGACTGGTAATCTCCCGGTTGGGCAGATAATGCAAAGTTCCGTCAAACCCTCGGATTTGAGTGGTCTTTAATCCAATTTGCTCCACTATTCCTGAGTAGCTTCCAGTTGTTACATAATCGCCTACACCAATTTGCCTTTCCAGCAAATGCAATGCCAGAGAAAATATTGGGGAATAAAACAGCTGAGTACTTATAAGATTGATTTTGAAAAAAGTGAAAAATCAAACAAAAAGGGGTGGAAAAATACTTCGAAACTCGATATATTTAATATTACGTTCTAACTTTTCGGATTTTTCCGCAAATTAATAGGGGGTATGCAGATGGAAACATTTAAAAAGTTAAAGCAATATTATTGGCCATTTAAACATTACTTTATTTGGTCCATATTTTTTTTATTTATCGTGACAGCTATAACGGTTGTGTATCCAGTGATCCTGCAGGTGACAATTGATGAAGTTGTCATTGGAGGGAATTATGGGTGGATACCCTATTTGGCTTTAGGCTTTATTGCCATAATGGGCGTAAAGGGGGCAGCGACTTATATCCATCAGTACACCGGTGATTTATTTGGAATCACATCGGTCTATAAGCTTAGAAATGTACTATATGAAAAACTGCAGTTTCTGCCTTTCAGATATTATGACAATGCGAAAACAGGCGATTTAATGTCCCGGCTTACTGCAGATGTTGAGGGATTCCGGTTCTTTCTTTCATTCGGATTTTCTGAACTCATTCGTTTTTGTTTATTGATCCTCATCAGTATGTCGGTCATGTTTTATTATTCTGTTCCACTGGCTTTTGTCACACTTATCACCCTGCCTTTTCTGGCAGTAGTCACCTTTAAATTCGACAAAGCTGTGCATCCGGCATTCCGGGGCATCCGGAAATCATTCGGGCGCCTGAATACAAAAGTTCAGGAGAATATAAGCGGAATTAATACGGTGAAGTCATTATCGCGGGAAGATTTTGAGATTAATAAATTCAATGACTCTAACAGTGATTATAAGGATAAATATCTCTTTACATCGGATATTTGGGCCAAATACTTTCCGTTAATGGAGTTTCTGGGCAATTTAAGTGTTGTACTGCTTCTGGCTTATGGCGGTTATCTTGTTATGGCCGGCAGTCTGAATCCAGGAGAACTTGTCGCCTTTTACAGCCTTGTCTGGTATATTATGTGGCCCATTATGAACTTAGGCTTTATTGTTAACCTATTTTCACAGTCAAAAGCCTCCGGAGAGCGGCTCATTGAGATCCTTGAAGCAGATAATGAGATTGAGGATATCGATTCATGTGTTAAGGCAGAGCGTTTGCAGGGTGAGGTGGAATTCCGCAATGTTACCCTGAAATATACGAAGGATGACAATGACGCTTTATCGAATATCTCTTTTCATGCAGAGCCGGGAAAGGTGATTGGATTAATCGGCTCTACGGGATCAGGTAAAACGAGCTTAACACAGCTTATGACAAGATTTTATGAGCCGGTTGAAGGTAAAGTGATGATTGATGGGATAAATGTGCAGGAATACTCTCTTCAGTCTCTGAGAAGTAACATCAGCTTTGTACTTCAGGAATCTTTCTTGTTTTCTTCTTCGATTAAAGCGAATATTGCATTTGGGAAGCCAGATTCAACCATGGAGGAAATTATTGAAGCTGCCAAACGTGCGCAGGCTCATGAATTTATCATGGAGCTTCCTGATCAATACGATACCGTTCTTGGCGAGAGGGGCATGGGGCTTTCAGGCGGCCAGAAGCAAAGGATTGCGATAGCAAGGGCTATTTGTGCAGATCCCAGCATTTTAGTTCTGGATGATGCAACAAGCGCTGTGGATATGGAAACTGAATTCATGATACAAAAAGCATTGAAAGAAGGAATGGCTGATCGAACTGCGTTTATCATTGCCCACCGGATTTCTTCCCTTAAGCATGCAGATGAAATACTTGTGCTTGAGAACGGGAGAGTGGCTGAACGGGGAACACATGAAAAGCTGCTTAAAAACAATGGTCCCTATCAGCGGATTTACGATATTCAATATCAGGACCGGGATAAGGTTCTCCAATCAAATGCAGGCTAGGAGGTGGGTACTTGAAAAAATCTAAACCGGAAAATGACAAAGTGTTAAACAGGTTCCAATACTCTGCTGACGAAGTGATCGAGAAGCCATTTAATTGGAAGCAGATGCTGCGATTATTCAGTTATATGGAGCCATACAGAAAAAATTTACTTCCTCTCTCCATTATAATGGTATTAATAAATACGGCAGTCAGACTGATTATTCCTATCTTGATCGGTGTGTATACGTTAGATAAAGCGTTAATTGAAAAAGACGGCCGGCTGCTTGCCGTCCTGGTCTCATTGATTGCATCACTTTACACGATTTCATATGCTGCAAACTATTTCAGGATTAAATGGATGAATAAGCTCGGACAAAGTGTTATTTATGATCTTCGAAAACATTTATTTACACACGTACAGACGCTTTCACATCGTTTTTTTGATCAGCGTTCGGCAGGGTCCATACTGGTAAGGATCATGAATGACATTAATTCTCTCCAGGAGCTTTTTACAAATGGAGTCATAAATCTGCTGATGGATTTGATCATGCTGGCAGGGATTTTTATTATATTGTTTACACTAAGTCCTGAACTGACTCTGGCAATAATGGTCATCCTGCCCATCATGTTTTTTATTTCAACCAGTTTGCGGAGAAATATCCGCAGATCCTGGCAAACTGTCCGGTTAAAACAATCCAAATTGAATTCTCACTTAAATGAGAGTATTCAGGGTATCAGGATTACCCAGTCTTTTACACAGGAAAAAGAGAATATGGCATTCTTTGATGGTGTGAATACGGAGAACTTTGAAAGCTGGAGGGTTGCCTCCCAGAAGAATGCTATGTTCAGGCCGCTGGTTGAATTGACCAATGCCCTGGGTACCGCTGTACTGATTTGGTTTGGGGCCCATCTGATTCAGACCGGGTCAATATCGATCGGCGTCTTTGTTTCTTTTGCCTTTTATTTAGGGATGTTCTGGGAGCCTATTTCCCGGCTTGGTATGGTTTATAACCAGCTGCTCATGGGCATGGCTTCCTCTGAAAGAATCTTTGAATTTCTTGATGAGCAGCCAATCGTATCAGAAAGGAACAATGCTGTGAATTTGCAGGAGATAGAAGGCAAGATAGAATTTGAGAATGTCATTTTTTCTTACGATGAAAAAAGAACAGCCCTAAATGGAGTTTCACTTGAGATAAAAGCGGGGCAGACAGCAGCGCTTGTCGGTCATACAGGATCTGGAAAAACAACGATAGCGAACTTAATCAGCCGTTTTTATGATCCCTCTGGAGGTACTGTAAAAATTGATGGCTATGATTTACAGGATGTTTCTTTATCAAGTTTGCGCAAGCAAATCAGTGTCGTGCTGCAGGATACTTTCATATTTTCCGGCACAATCTGCGATAACATCCGTTTTGGCAGGCCTGATGCAACGGATGAAGAAGTAGCGGAAGCAGCCAAAGCAGTCGGTGCACATGGATTCATTGAAAAACTTTCAAAGGGATATGAAACCGAAGTGGAGGAAAGAGGGAATATATTATCGGTCGGAGAGAGGCAGCTGCTCTCCTTTGCCCGCGCTTTGCTTGCAGACCCGCGTATTCTTATACTTGATGAAGCTACTGCAAGTATTGATACAGAGACAGAGATGAAGATCCAGCAGGCTTTAAAGACACTTTTGAAGGGCAGAACAGCCATAATTATCGCCCATAGGCTGTCCACGATCCGGGAATCTGATCAAATCTTCGTGCTCGATCATGGAAATATTTTAGAGCAAGGTAATCATGAGGAATTGATGAATGCGAAAAATGAATATTTTCATTTGGTTAAGGCACAATACAATATGCTTGAAGCAATTTAATGAACAAAAAACCTCCGGGCGGAGGTTTTATTTTGTCCTTAAGTAATGTCTAATCGCTATACTCCTGTGTGTGCTATTATGGTATTATTGTCTATATTGCTAACTTTGCTGGGGGAAGATAGGATGAAGAAAGAATTTGCCGTTATCGGGCTTGGACGTTTTGGAGGAAGCATCTGCCATGCTCTTGCTGAAGAAGGTATGGAGGTTATGGCGATTGATGTTAATGAAGACCGCGTGAATGAATTTGCGAGAGTTGCTTCGCACGCAGTAGTTGGCGATACCACTGACGAATCCGTAATCAAGAGTTTGGGAATACGCAATTTTGACCATGTTATTGTAGCGATTGGAGACAATATTCAGGCCTCTATCCTGACTACCTTGATTTTAAAAGAGGTGGGAGTTAATAAGATTACGGTTAAGGCGCAAAACGATTATCACGCTAAGGTATTGAGGAAAATAGGAGCCGATCATGTTGTTCATCCTGAAAGGGATATGGGCAGAAGGATTGCCCATAGTATTGTTTCAAATAATGTACTGGATTATCTGGAACTCTCTGATGAACATAGCATAGTAGAAATCGTGGCTAATGAAAAATTGGCCGGCCACAGCATTATTGATCTGGATATCCGGGCAAAGTACGGAATCAACATTGTTGCAATTAAAAGAAAAAATGAAATTATCGTTTCTCCGCAGGCGAATGAAAAAATACAATTTGACGATATTCTTATTGTTATTGGAGCAGACGTGGACATCAACCGGTTTGAAAAGAAAGTGATGTCTTAATAGGCAAAAGGCTGTATCTCTCATTTGAGCGATACAGCCTTTTTTAGTATATTTTTATAGCTCTTGGGATCTTTTAAACTTCCATGATGATCGGCAAAATCATTGGACGGCGCTTTGTTTTTTCATAAAGGAATGGTGCAAGAGTATCAGTAATTTCATTCTTGATTTCTGACCATTGAGTTGTCCTGCGTTCCATTACCTTGCTAAGGTGTTTTGAGATGAGTGCTTGTGCATCATTGATTAAATCTCCGGATTCCCTCATATAAACAAATCCGCGGGAAATTAAGTCAGGTCCTGCAGCAATCTTGAAATCCTTCATATTAATGCTCACTACGACAACCACTAAACCTTCTTCAGAAAGAATGCGGCGATCTCGCAAAACAATATTTCCGATGTCACCGATTCCGCTTCCATCAATATAGACAGACCCAGACGGGATTTTTCCGGCTACCTGAGCAGAATCTTCGCTGAGAGCCAGAACTTCACCATTATCCATGATAAAGCAGTTCTCTTCTTCCACTCCGCAATCTACAGCCAATTTGGCATGCATTTTCTGCATTCTGTATTCACCATGAATCGGCATGAAGAATTTGGGCTTTATTAAACGAAGCATAAGTTTCTGTTCTTCCTGGCCGCCATGACCGGATGTGTGAATATCGCTTAATTTACCATAAATGACTTCGGCGCCTGCACGGGAAAGTCTGTCAATCGTTCTGCTGACACTGATTGTGTTCCCTGGAATAGGTGAAGAAGAGAATACAACAGTGTCACCAGGAATGATCTGTATCTGGCGATGCGTTCCATTAGCAATTCTAGAAAGGGCCGCCATTGGCTCTCCCTGGCTTCCTGTACAAAGAATGGTCACCTGGTTCGCTGGTAGTCTGTTAATATGATGTGCATCAATAAAGGTATCTTTAGGTGCCTGAATATATCCTAGTTCCTGTCCGATATTTATGGCTGCTTCCATACTTCTGCCAAAGACAGCAATTTTTCTGCCATTTGTAACGGCTGCTTCAGTCACCTGCTGAAGACGGTGGATATTAGAAGCGAATGTGGCAAAGATAATCCGTCCTTCAACCTTGCGGAAGATGTCATGAATGCTGTCGCCAACTCGGCGTTCAGACATGGTGAATTCAGGTATTTCACTGTTTGTACTGTCGGAAAGCAGGCAAAGGACGCCTTCTTTACCGATTTCTGCCATTTTCGTCAGGTTGGCAGGTTCTCCTACAGGGGTAAAATCAAATTTGAAGTCCCCGGTATGAACAACTTGTCCTGGCGGTGTTTTGACAACGATTCCATAAGAATCAGGAATACTATGAGTTGTCCTGAAGAAAGTCACGGAAGTTTTTCTGAATTTAATGATATCGTCTTCCTTGATTTCATGAAGAGTGGTCTGTCTTAATAGACCGTGTTCTTCAAGTTTATTTCTCAGGAGCCCGAGAGCCAGCTTTCCGCCGTATACCGGTATGTTGACTTCTCTTAGAAGGTATGGAATTCCTCCAATATGGTCTTCATGTCCGTGGGTAATAAATAATCCCTTTATCTTGTCTTCGTTTTTAACTAAGTAAGTGTAATCAGGAATAACATAATCGATTCCGAGAAGCTCGTCCTCCGGGAATTTGATTCCGGCATCAATCAGGATAATTTCATCCTGGAATTGAACCGCGTAAGTGTTCTTTCCGATTTCGCCAAGTCCGCCCAGGGCGAAAACGGCTGTTTGATCATTTTTAACAAATTTCATAAATTACTCAATCTCCAATACTTTAAAGTCTTCACTTTGTTTTTCATATTCCAGGAAATCTCCTTGAACAGATGCTACAAATTCAATATTATAGTTGCGGTCAGCCAGCTTTTTGCGAACGTCTCTTTCAGAATCGCCTTCCACAAAAATAGTTTTTGTTTTTTCTCTAACCGGTACCTCTGTCTTGGATTCCTGATAATATACCTTGAAAATCATTTCTATCTCTCCTTAATCCGATAAAAAACTTTTATCTAATATC
>NZ_BCUY01000128.1 GCF_001591465.1 Cytobacillus firmus NBRC 15306 | reverse complement strand
TCCTTTCACTCGGCGGCCATAGTCTTCATCAGCCTGTGTGAAATGTTCAATCATAGCATCCTGAATCCGTTTGTCACATACAGCCAATGCCTCAGACAGGTTTTTAATCAATTCATTGCGTTCCCAATCATCAAAGCTCCTGTAAGTATGGCCGGCCTGGCCGTAGTTATTTGGCCGATCGATCGGTGCACTCATGGCAGCCGCATTATAAGTTGGCCGATGCGGGGTGCGCCCTTCTTGAGGTGCTTCCTTTAAGCCGCCCTTCATTGATGGCTCGTAGTTAATATGCGGATTATCTCCTGCCTCTTTCGGGTCACGAATATCCATTTGGCCGCGCTGCTGATTCGTACGCACAGGCGCTTTCGGCGCGTTAACCGGCAATTTCAAATAGTTCGCTCCTACTCGATAGCGTTGAGTGTCAGAATATGAGAAAGTCCGGCCCTGCAGCATCTTATCATCGGAAAAATCCATTCCATCAACAAGTACTCCCGTTCCAAAAGCCGCCTGCTCAATTTCTGCATGGTAATCCACTGGATTGCGATCAAGCACCATGCGGCCAACTGGCAGCCAAGGGAACTTATCTTCCGGCCATAGCTTCGTATCATCAAGGGGATCAAAATCCAATTCAGGATGGTAATCATCCTCCATGATCTGTACAAAAAGCTCCCATTCCGGATAATCTCCCCGTTTAATCGCCTCAAATAAATCCTGTGTAGCATGTCCGACATTTTTGGCCTGAATTTCGCTTGCCTTTTCCTGTGTCAGATTGCGGATTCCCTGCTTAGGCTCCCAGTGATATTTCACCAGCACAGCTTCCCCCTTTTCATTCACCCATTTATAGGTATTGACACCGGATCCCTGCATGTGACGGTATGTAGCGGGTATTCCCCAAGGTGAAAACAGGAATGTAATCATATGCGTGGCCTCTGGTGTCCTGGAAACAAAGTCAAACATCCGCTCGGGATTTGGCACATTTGAAACAGGATCGGGCTTGAAGGCGTGAATCATGTCTGGGAATTTCATCGCATCACGGATAAAGAAGATTTTAAGGTTATTGCCGACCAAATCCCAGTTTCCGTCCTCAGTATACATTTTAACGGCAAAGCCTCGAGGATCACGTGCTGTTTCGGGTGAATCCTTCGCACCTGCCACAGTTGAAAAGCGCACCATTAATGGCGTCCTCTTCCCTGCACCAGAGAAGACCTTGGCACGGGTATACTTCTCGACCGGCTCATCTCCCACTTTTCCGTATGTTTCAAAGTAACCGAATGCCCCTGCTCCTCTTGCGTGCACCACACGTTCCGGAACCTCTTCCCTATCAAAATGGGAGATCTTCTCAATGAAATGATAATTCTCCAAGGTCGCTGGTCCCCGATTGCCTATCGTGCGAATGTTTTGGTTATCCGTAACAGGATGCCCCTGCCGAGTTGTCAAGGTCTCACGCTTTACATCTTGATCATTTGCTGGATTCATATCTTTGTTATCTGCCACACTCAAACCTCCTAAAAATGAATGACCATATTTTGCCTCTGCTTCGAAAAAAATATACCTTAATTTACTGTATCCGTTAAGTATTGGATATGTTTCCAATATAGGCTGCCTGGTTATCATACCCTCCAAAATAGAAATTAAACCTTATTGAGTAAATGTACTTAATTAATTCCTGGTCCTTCACAATCTATAATCCAGAGGGTATATTTAATAATTTGTCCGCATCACGGTCATAGTTTGTTAACATTTACGCAATACAATGTAAATGTACCGAAACATCATAGAGCCCTTTTTCTTTACCCCTTCAGGTCCGGTCCTTTTTAAGCGGCCGGATTTTTTATGTCTATCTTTATACCGCTGGGCACTAAGATTTCCGCTAACTGCCTGAAAAAATTGAAAAGCCCCTCTCACATAGAGAAGAGCTTTCCATTCATCCTTTACCAGCCTGAAATCCCGGATATTGTGTCATGCCGCCATCAGCATACAAGGTCATTCCGGTGACATAGCTTGCTTCAGAGGATGCCAGCCATACTGCACATGCTGCTATTTCTTCCGGCTTGCCGATATAGCCCATGGGAATGAGCTCAACGACACCTTTTTTCAATTCAGGGTCTGCGAATTTTTCCGCATTAATAGGTGTATCAATAGCACCAGGGGCAATGCAGTTCACCCGGATACCGTGCGGGGCAAATTCAAGCGCAAGGGTCTCGGTCATCAATTTGACTCCGCCTTTGCTTGCTGCATAATGAACAAAATGTGGCCATGGAATTTCCTGATGAACAGATGACATATTAATGATCGAGCCTTTTATTTTGTTTTCCAGCATATAATCAATGGCTTCCCGGCAGCCTAGAAATTGTCCCGTTAAATTCGTCGAAATAACTTTATTCCAATCCTCCAGGGTGAGTTCTTCTGATGGGACTTCATTTTCGATCCCCGCATTATTAATCATGACATCGAGAGATCCGAATGTCTTTATGGCATGGGCGATCATTCTTTTAACATCCTCTTCCTTTGTAACATCCCCCTGGATGGCAGAGGCACTGCCGCCAGCTTTCTCAATCGTTTCTATGATCCCCTTCACTTCCTGTTCCTCATTAAAATAATTAATGACTACCTTCGCTTTTTCAGCACCGAACCGTTCTGCCATTGACTTTCCCAGCCCGGTCGCTGCGCCGGTGATAACGACAACTTTCCCTTCAAGACTTGGATACACAAAATCACTCCCTTATTTTTTCGTAAAGCCCAGCAATACTCCCCCAGCGATAATAAACAAACAGCCAAGGAGAACCATAAACACCTGTTTTTTGCTTTTCCGCTCATTTAAAAAGAAAAGTCCGCCAATGGTCGAAATTACTATTCCGGTCTGAGAAAGGGAAAAGCTGGTGGCCACGCCAATCTTCGGAAGGGAAAGCAGCAATCCCAGATTCCCGGTGCTCCAAATCAGCCCCGTAATGATATTACGGATTGCATATTTGTTATATGGCCTGCGGCGGAGGGTTATGAGGAATGCTCCTGTTACCATTCCAATCGCCTGCGGCAGAATGGCAGACCAGCCGTCAATTTCAAACCAGCGGATTAGTACCACATACCCGACAAAACCTGCTGTCGATAAAAGGAGTACAAGAAGGCCTTTCTTGAGACTTTTTCCCTGGTCCTTGTCATCACCCTGTTTCAAAGAAGTCAGTACAGCACCGACAATAATGCAGACCAGAGAAGTTACTCCGATAATAATGCTTATCGTTGTTTCCCATTCGTTAAAGATAAATACTCCAAAAAATGTCGTTCCTATAAGCTGCAGGCCTGTGGACATCGGAGCTGTCTTCGCAACCCCCAAATAGCGGACTGCTCCAAACTGATTTTTCTGCCCGATCGACCAGAACAATCCAGAAATAAAGCCGACTGCCCAAACAATATTGGACAGATCCGGTCTCTTGAAAAGATAGACAGCGATGGCAAATAATAAGGCTCCTATTGTCGTACCGAGCGTCTGGCTGTCCTCATCCCCGCCAAGCTTATTGCTGACAAATACGATACTGCCCCATGAAACCGCTGCAATGAGGGCTAATAGAATTCCTGTCATGATGTGTACCTCATCCTTCGATTTTATGTACATTTTTAGATTGCGGCTATAGATAGGCACTTATTCCACAAGCAAAAAAAGTATTGAAATTTTTATTATCATTCCACAAAGATAATCTTATGAAACCAATAGCATCAGCAGGCTACCTCAAAAAAAGCCGTTTAACAGATATTTCAATATAATAATTTATCACACAATTTATAATATTTGTGTTAAACTAACAAATATCACTGTCGAATAACAGTGATAAGCCATTATTCTCTTTTATATAATAATCATTTCGGAGGGAATCGAATGAAAAACGCAATCAGCAAGTGGAACCAAATAAGCCTGGTAAAAAGAATTCTGCTGGGCATCATCGCAGGTATTGTCCTCGCTTTGACTATTCCGAAAGCAGCGGGATGGGTCTCTATCTTCGGTACTTTATTTGTAGGTGCATTAAAAGCAGTAGCACCGGTACTGGTTTTTTTCCTGGTCATGCATGCCATTTCCAAACATAGAAGCGGACAGCAGACAAATATGAAGTCCATTATAGCTCTTTATGGTGTAAGCACCTTTTTAGCAGGACTTGTCGCAGTAGTAGCAAGCTTTATTTTTCCTGTTACCCTTTCACTTGCGCCGGGAGCAGAGGATGTAACACCTCCTGGAGGGATAGCAGAAGTTCTTACAACCCTGCTGACTAACGTCGTGGACAACCCGGTCAATGCACTGATCAACGGCAATTATATCGGCATTCTGACGTGGGCAATCCTGCTTGGCATTGCCTTAAGAAGAGCAGCTGATACAACAAAAAACATGCTCGCAAACTTCTCAGATGCCATCTCGACACTAGTAAAATGGGTGATTAGCTTCGCCCCAATCGGAATTATGGGCCTCGTGTTTGATGCGATTGTCAGCAATGGTCTTTCAGCATTGATGGATTACGGCAAGTTACTGTTTATCCTTCTGGGCTGCATGTTCTTTATCGCTCTGGTTGTGAATCCGCTTATCGTATTTTTAAATATTCGCAGAAATCCATATCCGCTTGTACTTAGATGCTTACGAGAAAGCGGAATTACAGCGTTCTTCACACGCAGTTCAGCGGCAAACATTCCTGTAAATATGAGCTTATGCGAAAAGCTCGGACTGGATGAAGATACGTATTCCGTTTCCATCCCATTAGGCGCAACGGTTAATATGGCTGGTGCAGCTGTTACAATTTCTGTTTTGACTCTTTCAGCGGTTCACACATTAGGTATTCAAGTGGATTTTGGAACAGCTCTAATCCTTAGCGTGTTAGCAGCTGTCTCTGCCGCAGGTGCTTCAGGTGTTGCAGGCGGATCCCTTCTTCTCATTCCTTTAGCAGCCAGCTTATTCGGAATTCCGGATGACGTAGCGATGCAGGTTGTCGGGGTGGGATTTATTATTGGCGTATTACAGGATTCATGTGAAACAGCCCTTAACTCTTCCTCAGATGTTTTATTTACTGCAACGGCTGAATATGCGAAGCAGCGCAAGGAAAGCAAAATTGCAAAACTTAGTGCATAAATAAATGAAGGAGTCACTCAAAGGTGACTCCTTCACTGAAGCCCTGTCGTTTAAGACGGGCTTTTTCTTTTATGTATTGTATCATTAGATGCTAATAGCCTTTACTATTTACTTCGCATTTGCATCAGGCTGGTGAATTCCGAAAATATTCCCTTCTGTATCCTTATAGTACCCCTGCCAAGCCATTTCAGGAAGAGCATACTTCGGCAGAGCGACAGAGCCGCCATTCTCAAGGATTCTGGCTTTTATTTACGATTATGACTTTTACAGGGAGACCCCATTCTTTTAATAATATTAGTTCCTGAAGTGTCATTTGAAAGCCGCCATCCCCAACTAGCAAAACTACCGTCGCATCTGGGTCTGCAAGCTGGGCACCAATAGCTGCCGGGAATCCAAATCCCATTGTCCCTAATCCACCAGAGGTAACCCAGCGGTTTGGAAGAGAGAAAGAGTAATATTGTGCAGCCCACATTTGATGCTGGCCGACATCCGTTGTCACAATCGCATTACCTTTCGTATGTTTGTGTACTAATTCTATTAAATGCTGGGGTGGAAGTAATTCCTGGGTATCGTTATACCAATAAGGATGATTTTTTTCATATTGTTCTAAATGGTTTAACCAGTGTATTGAATCTGGCCCTTCAACTTCTTGACTCATCATCATCTGTAAGACTGCTTTTGCATCTCCGGAGATCGGAAAATGAGTCTCGACATTTTTGCCGAGTTCTGAAGGATCAATGTCAATATGTGCAATCTTTGCTTTCGGTGCAAAAGAATTCAAATTACCTGTTAACCGATCGTCAAAACGGGCACCTATATTAATTAATAAGTCACATTCGTAAATAGCCATGTTAGAGGTATAACAACCATGCATTCCTGCCATTCCTAAAAATAGAGGATGCTGTGCCGGAAAGCCTCCAAGTCCTAAAAGAGTGTGGATCACAGGCACTTGGTAACCCTCTGAAAATTCAAGCAATTCTTCTGAAGCTTTTGCATGCAGAACCCCTGCTCCTGCTAAAATGACTGGTTTTTTGGATTCGCCAAGGGCCGCGAGCAAGTTTTCTATCTGTAATGGATCAGGAGTGGCTTCTGGCCGATACCCTGGCAGATTGATATCAGCGTGCAGGGATGCAGCAGTATGTAAAGCTGCCAAATCCTTGGGGATATCAACTAATACAGGACCAGGTCTTCCTGTTGTCGCAATATGAAACGCCTCTTTTACGATTCTAGGAAGGTCCTCTATCCTTTTCACCTGATAATTATGCTTTGTGATGGGTGTCGTAATTCCAACAACATCCGCTTCTTGAAAGGCATCCGTACCAATGACCTGAGAGGAAACCTGACCTGTAAAAATAACAAGCGGCAATGAATCCATCATGGCATCAGCAATCCCTGTCACAATATTTGTTGCACCTGGCCCTGAAGTAGCCACCACAACACCCGGCTTTCCTGAAACACGGGCATAGCCTTCAGCCGCGTGGATGGCTCCCTGTTCATGACGGGCAAGAACATGCTTTATCGGTGACCTGTACAAAGCATCGTAAATACCCAAAACTGCCCCGCCAGGATAACCAAACAAAATTTCTGCACCTTCCTGTTTTAACGCCTGGATGAGAACGTCTGCCCCGTTCATCTTCAACTTTTCTGATTCCAAATTTACGATCGCCTGTTTTGATTCCATGTACATCTCCCTCTTTTCAGGAAAATAAAAAAACCCGCCCCTAATATAGGGACGAGTTAGCTCGCGATACCACCCTAGTTCCGTTTGCGGATAGAAAAATCCACTTACAGCACCTCGATCAACGTACAATCATACGTGTTCCTTCGTAACGGGGGACCACCCGGCAATACTTACTGAAAGAGTTCAGCATTGCATCTCGGAGATGATTTTCGGATAGGTTCTGAACATCGGCTTGCACCATACACCGACTCTCTGTGGAACAGGGCACTTATCTTACTCTTCTCGTCATCGATTTTATTTTCCGAAATTTATTAATTTTAAAATTATCAGCTTTACAATCTTTTGTCAAATACTTTTTTATTTTGG
>NZ_BCUY01000127.1 GCF_001591465.1 Cytobacillus firmus NBRC 15306 | reverse complement strand
CTTCATAATTCAGGCGAAAGCTTCTCATATCATAGTTTGCTGCGCCTACTTCTGCAATTTCTCCATCAATGATCATCAGTTTTGCATGTAACATTCCTTTATCGTACTGATAGATTTGGACCCCAGCTTCTATAAGCTCTCCGTAATAGGTTTGACTTGCAAAACCCACGATTTTTTTATCAATATGGCGGGGAACCAGTAATCTTACGCGTACACCACGAGCCACAGCTGTCTTTAATGCCATAATAATATCTGTTTCTGGTATAAAGTAAGGCGTTGATATATCAATGGTTTTGCTCGCTTGTGTTATCAATATAAAGTAAGCTTGGCGAATAACTGGTGTGGGAATTCCAGGGTTTCCTTCCAGCGTATGGATGTATGCCTTATGCAATTCTCCTGTCTTTGATTGGGTATTGTCTGTTTTACCTTCTATAGGCCATAACTCAGATCCTAATTCGGCAGACCATCTTGAAAGATCTATGCTGCTGGCTGGATTGATTTCCTTTGATTTATATTTTTGGGTTTTGGTACTCTTTTTCGTTGCATCAGATTTCGCTTTTGACTTTATCCGTTCTGGTACAGCGATATTCCAATGAACGTCGAAGATAGCCTGCAAGTCTCCAGCTGCTTCGCCTTTAATTTGCAAATGAGTGTCCCTCCAGAATCCAACGTCCGGCCTTAATCCTGTATATTCATACCCAATGTTCATACCGCCAGCAAAGGATTCCTTACTGTCAATAGTGACAATCTTACAATGATCCCGATAATTCCAATTGGACAAAACCCAGGGAAATTTTAAAGGGAAAATTGTCCGGCATTCGATCCCTGCTTCCACCATCTGAAGAATTTTTTGTCGCGGAAATTTTTTACTCCCCCAAGCATCTCTAATAAAACGAACCCGCACTCCATTTACTGCTTTTTCTATCAGCAGTTCTGTAATACGATTACCAATTTGGTCGTTACGATAGATGAAATATTCCAGATCAATGGTTTTTTGGGCTTTTTGAAGGGATTCGATAAGCTGATCATATTTTGCGATTCCATTGTTTAGTACTTGGACTTTGCCGATTCGAAGCCCGCCTACAGAAAAATACCTTAAAGCATTGGCGATGATCGATGCAGAATCACTATATGTCTCAGGCAACTTATAAGACTTATTATCAGAAAAGGTCAATCTTTTACGATGAATAAGATTGGGATTTGATATGCTAAGATATAATAAGAAACCAATGACAGGCAAAACAAGGGCGATTACTATCCAATTCAAAGCTTTGGAAGGCCGCCGAACTTCCCAAATGGCTATGAATAAGATAAAGACCGTATTTAACAGGTATAGAAAGTAAATCCATTCCAACTAAAATTCCTCCTTAGTTTTTCCATTAACATGTACAAACCATGCAGCAAGTATACATATGGAATATGGAGGAATTGGTCAGGCAGACTTTTACTCATGAGTTATGAGATTCTAAACGAGGAAAGTGTGCGGATAAAGAAATTTTCAAAGACTTATTCCAAAAAGTAACGTACCTATGAAGGGTGTGTATAATTATAAAAAATAATTAAATATTTATGCATTTTTGTATTTAAATTATATTTTGAATCCGTTATAATAATATTGGTCGAACTATTCAAACAGTTGACCCCCTATATTTTGAGCTTAGAGTATTCTAAGCTCACTTTTTTTACAGATAAAAATAAAAAAGAGCTGAACTCAAATTTAATGAGTCAGCCTCAAGAAACAAGATTAAACTTCAATTTATAGTAAAAAGGATTTGTTTCGGCGAATAACCATTCCACAGGTGCGTTTCAAAAAATGGTTATCTTTTACCGTTATTTCTCCGTTCACTAGAACGTGACGAACTCCAACGGGCAGTCTGGAGGGTTTTACGTCCATAATCCCTGTGGCAACTAGAAGCCCCTCAGCGTCAATTACGTTACTCCATCAGATTCTATAAGAGGGCCTATTTTTCAATTTTACCATTTTTTATACCTATATCTAATGAGGTCCATGGGTTCCCCGTTCCATCAATACATCAAATATATAATTACCCTCTCAATTACATTTTTGTAAATGGAGAAAATTCATCACTTGTCTGATCGTATTCTTCCAACCGCTTTTGGACTTTAGTTTCCTGTGAAGCGGCTATACTTGTAACAAGTAAATTAAGTAAAGCAAAGGTGGGGGTAATCCCTTTTAAAGGAATCGGAGAAGGTGCAACAACCTTGAACAAAATATCGGAAAGCAGTCCTAAAGGGGACAGCTCATCATCTGTTATTGCAAGTACCTTTGCTCCTTTTTTCTTTGCTGCTTTAACAAACGAATTGGTTTCTTTAGTATATCGAGGAAAAGAGATGGCAACCACTAATGTTCTCTCATCGATTAATGATAAGAAATAATTAGCATCCTCTATTTCTCCCCGATATAAAAGTGTATTTCCAACTACAATATTCAGGCTGAATGTCAGCCAATTTGCAGGACCATATGATGAACGGAAGCCGATAACTATCCGCATTTCTGAGTTTATCAATAAATCCACAGCTTTTTTATACTGGCTGTAATCTAATTGCTCTAAAGTTGATCGAACATAAGCGCTATCCTGCTCAATAACGTGTTGAATTAAGTTAATATCTTTTAGAGACTTGGATGTAGATCGAAAATCTTCTATAGGATCTGTCTTATGTAATGAATCTTCTATTAGGGAAGATTGAATTTCTTTTTGCAGTTCGCTATATCCTGAATATCCAAGTGCATATGATAATCTAATTACGGTTGTATCGCTTGTTTGACTAGCGATACCTACCTCTTTTGCTGTTTGAAATGCAACTTCCTTAGGGAAGTCAACGATATATTTTGCTACTAATTTCTGTCTTTTTGTTAGTTTATTAAATAGTTTTCTTATTCTCTCATTATAATTATCCATAAAGTGAACCCTTCCTGATGAGTTAATCTTGGTAAGTTACATCTGAATTGCCTTAGTCACCTTTGAGAAAAAAGAACGTTACACGCTGTAACGCCCTCAGACAATATATTAAAAAATATAAAGGTACCTTCTTATCATATATGGTTTTATTATCAAAATAAAGAAATTTTATAATTTTACATCTTTTCTAAGAGTAAAGCATTTACATGGTTACTTCGGTTCGAAAATAACCATAAGCTGCTCTGGATAATTCAGCAATTTTTCTTGCACCCTCAGCTTCTGATTTGTTGCCAATTGAAAATGCGGAAATGATAAACCTTCCTTTGTTATCTGGCAGCTCCACGATTCCTGCGTCATTTACAACACTTGCAACGGTGCCTGTTTTATGAGCGACAACTGTAGTCGCAGGTAATAAGTAAGGTATCCTATTTCGGAATTGCTGCTTTTCAAGAATTTCAAACATATCATCACAAGCTTTTTCCGAAATTAATTGTTTATTTGCAATCTTTTCTAATAACAACGCCATATCAAATGCAGTTGTTACATTATTATCTATACTTTCTTGGAACACAATCGAATTATAATCAATTTCACCATTTTTAAATCGACGGTTTATTTCATGATAAAGTTCAAGTGAAAATCCTTGTGGCGGAAGTCCAACACATGAACAAAGAAGTTCCCAGCAGCTAAAACGAATGTAAGTATTGTTTAGCCCGACTTCTTTCATATATTGATTTACATTTTCTTTACCTATAATACGCAATATCTTATCTGTTCCAACATTATCACTTACAATGACCATCATTGTTGCTAAATTTTTTATGGTAACATCGATTCCTGGAATTAACTCTTTAAATATACCGGATCCATTTACTAAGTCTGCTTCTTCAAGCCGGATACGCTCTTGCAAATTGACCTTCCCTAAATGAACATCACGGTATAAAGCGGCCAAAATGGGAATCTTAAAGACACTGGCAGCCTGGAAAAAACGGTTCTCATTGATTGCAGCAGTCTCTCCGGTTTCCAAATGTTTAACATATACACCAAAAGTACCACTGGCATCCCGTAAAACTTCTTCTAGACGATCCTGTAAACTCATAGCAAACACCCCTCCATCTTTTGTATATACGGTTTCATTTATTTAACAACTTGTTTTGTTGAAACTTTAGGGAATTGTCTAAAGTGATAAGAAATACCCCATGGTTCATTATTATCATCTACTAAAATTTCAGCTATTTCTGTAGAGTCGTTAACATACGCAATAAAAGCATTTTCTTTTACAAACATGATAGGTATCTCAGCTTTTTGTGAAATAAGAACCGGCTTTCCATCTTTTATTACAATCGATACTTTCATTCCTTCATTTGACTCATATTCTCCTTGGTACTGTTCCAGCCGCTCTTCACCAATCTCGTATTCTTCAAAGGAAATGTGAGATGCCTCTACTTCCCTTCCTGCATAGGCATTAAATGCAAGCTGCATAACACGTGCAGCAGGAACACCTGCCAAATTTGTCAGGACCACACCTGAAACTCCTTTTTCAGGTAAAATACTTAATTGTGCAGAAATTGCCTTTAACCCTCCACCATGTTCAACCAGAGTAGTACCAAAATAGTCAGGGGTAATCATTAACCCATAGCCATAAAACCTTCCTGGCTGTGTTTGAATATGAGGTTTAACCATTTCTTTTACACTTTCCTCAGATAGGATTCGCTTACCGTTTACTACACCAGCATTACGGAAAATTTCGGCGTACCTTAACATGTCCCCAGCAGTCGATTTTAGAAAGCCTGCAGCTCGCATAGATGGAGCGTCCCACCAAATCGGAGCAGGTATAATACGCTTCGTTCCTTCACTACTGTCCTCTGCATAACAAGTGGTGATATTTTCATAGTCACCATATTCCTCGATCATGAAGCAGCTGTATTTCATACCACAAGGAGAAAGGATATGATCATATACATATTGTTCGTAGCTTTTCCCGCTAACACGTTCGATGATGGTTCCTAATAAAGCATATGCATCATTTGAATAACTAAACTGTGTACCAGGGTCCCCTAATAATTCAATATCCTGGTCTGCAATAAACTGCATAAGTTGTTCATATGTGTCGATTGGTTCGTAATTTTCCTGCTCGATCTTTAAACCTGGATAATTTTGTGCAGATGGGTCAATATCCATGTTTTATGAACATCAATGCTGTCAGGCTCACGAACAGAGGATATTACCAGCGTGTCCCGTGGTGCAGAACCCGTTGTGTCAGATCCAGCAGTTTTTTCGGAAGCTGGATTACAGCCTGTTAAGATGACTGCGAAACTTATCAAAGTGATGGATAACATGTTTAATACTTTCTTTCCCCCATTTTTCACTTGAATTTTTCTTTTTGAAACAGCGTTATTTCCTTATAAAATGGATATACTTTTTTTCTGAGTCTTGTATGATTAAAGGATTTTAGATTAAAGCTGCTTAATCCTGGAGAGTCAACTGAAATGATTTCCTTTGCAAGCGGTTCAAAACCTGCCCTGAAATGCTGGCTTGATTTTAAGGCCACGATTTTATAGGATTTTATATCAATCCCATGCAGCAAAAAGATTTGTTCATCCAGTGTCTGTGACCTTTTAGAACAAATTATAATATCGATCCCATCAACTATGACTCTCGCAGACTTGCCATAATTGATGCTTGCACCTCTTCCCATCGGCGAAGACTGGATAAACTGCCCATCAGTGAGAGTTTTTACGTATGCTTTAACATGTATAGGCTCCCCATGCATATCGTCCGTTTTTCCGCCGAGCAGTACTTCGATTACCGTCCCCACTCCACTTTCATGTGCAATATCCACTACTTCTGGATCATATATAAAGCCGAAACAAGCATTTTCAAGCTTTGCTTTTAACATAGCTGAGAGCAAGTGAGTTCCATCACCTGGTGTACCGCCCCCAGGATTATCGGAGGTTTCGTTAATTATGATTGGCTTGCCTTCCATCCTCAACGCTTTATTTATACCTTCCTCAGGAGTATCGATATCTGGAAAAAAGTCCTCTCTAGTATTCCAAATTTCTATTGCAATTTCTTCTGCTGTTTGATCTGCCAGCTCCTGGTCATTATTAGTAATAGCTACAACCGTTACACCGACTTCAGGAATATTGGTGTAAGGAAATCCATGAAAGAATGTACAATCAATAATTTTTTCGTTTTTTTCGCGTGTCCAGCATAATTCATTAATGTGCTTCGCAGGAGGTAAATTCGTGGTGGAAGTGGGAATCATAAGTGGCAGTTTTTTGAGGCTCATCTTTGGATGTATTTCTTCTAAAAGAATTTGCTTCGTAATATCAATGGCTTCTTTTCCTCTTTCATAACAATCGACATGAGGGTAGAAATTAACACCTAACAGGACATCAGCTTCTTTAACCATCTGGTCAGTTATATTGCCATGAAGATCCAGTGTGACAACAACAGGGATTTTATATCCGATAATTTCTCTAACAGCAGATAATATACCCCCTTCAAGATCATCAGCATCCTCCGCAACTCCAGCACCATGAAGTGCCAGACAAACAGCCTCAAATTCACCCGCTGCTTTAATAGAATCCGTTAATTCATAAATCAGCCTCTCGTAGGTTTCCTTCGTTATTAACCCTGAGGGCATGGCAAAAGCTGAAAAACTCGGAATAATTTCCACCCCAATTTCTTCAGCCCGATCAATCATACCACCTAAGTAATTTCTTACTTTTCGATGTTTCTGTATGATTGTATCTCCGTGTATCCATTCCCATTGCTTAAACGATTCAACTGTTGTTTTCACATTGGAAAATGTGTTGGTCTCGTGTGCAATTCCACCTATCAAGATTCTCATTGTTATCCCGCCTTTTTTGAAGTAAATACTTTAATTTGTTTTAAAAATGAAGTAAACGTTTTATTGTTTGTAATTATATTACTAATTTGTTACCTTTTCAATACATAAATTTATATTTTTATAAATTTTCAGAATTAATTTTACAGCCCTAGGTTTTTCTAGCATTTCGGTTTAGCGATGAATAGAAAAAATTCGGGACTGAATCCAAGGGAAACAGTCCCGAATTTTATCTGGCACATATCAATCAAAACAAGGAGGGCGCACAAATAATCGAGTGGGTAGGAAAAAAAAGCAGCATGCGCATACTTATTGCATACTGCAGAAAGCTAAATTATATTTTATGAAGACTGTTTTCTGAGGGATTAGTGCTTTTGATTATTTGGCAAACAACATCTTAACAGGCCAGTTCTCAACAAAAAGAGGGTTAGTGAGTAACAGCTATCATAATGAATTGATGGATACATAGCAGATATTTTTTCCTCCTCGTGCATAAACATCAGTATCCTTACAAAAGAAAAGCATTACCTCAAAGGAAGTAATGCTGGTAGGAATTCTT
>NZ_BCUY01000126.1 GCF_001591465.1 Cytobacillus firmus NBRC 15306 | reverse complement strand
GTTTATTTTTCTTGGACAAATTGTTATATTCTCAGTGCTTTGTTTGATATAATAAAGGTAAGTCTTAAACAAAATAGAGGTGGCTTATGCGCTACATTCTCTTGCTGATGATAATCGTTCCAGCTGCTGAAATTGGTGTTTTACTTCTTTCAGGCAGCACTATTGGGCTATGGCCGACACTTGCGATTATCTTGCTAACAGGTGTTCTCGGTGCTTATCTCGCTAAAAAGCAGGGTCTTGAAACAATCAGAAAAATACAGGATCAGCTGCGCAGCGGGCAAATGCCGGGAGATGCCATTCTTGATGGGGCGTGTATCCTTATTGGAGGCACCCTGCTCCTTGCACCGGGGTTCATTACAGATGCATTAGGATTTACATTGCTTCTTCCTTCGGCTAGAAAAGGATTTAAAAACATCCTTTATATAGGTCTGAAAAAATGGATGAACAAGGGAACGATCACGATAATCAGGTAAAAATAGCTATATATAAAGCCGCTCCGTTACATTGGAGCGGCTTGTTAATTTTACTGGAAGATGACAATCCCATGATTAATGTCCCCGCTCAGTGGCACAATTGCACTGAGGGGGACATTTAAACCTTTTTGTTAGGAAGTGCCCGATATCCAATTCTATGCATAGTATGACTGAAGGCGATGCCCAAATTTTTTATCCTAATCGGCTTCTTCATTGCCTTTTATAAACATCCAGATATCCCGGAATACCCCAGCTTTATGAAGAGTAGTGATGAGTACAAGAGTAACCGGACCTGCAATTAAGCCCAGAAAACCAATCAGTTTAAAACCGGCAAATAAAGCAATCAGGGTAGCTAAAGGATCAAGCCCGATGCTTGATGAAAGGATCTTTGGCTCCATTATCTGGCGCTGGACCAGCACGATGATATAAAGAATGCCCAGTCCGAGTGCCCTGCTCATTTCTCCGCCGATTGCTTCATATATAATCCATGGCACAAAAATCAGCCCTGTTCCGAGATAGGGAATAATATCGACAAGGCCAGTCACAAGTGCAATTGTGATGGCATAATCGACACGCAGAATCAGAAGTCCGGCAAGTATGATAACCGTAGTAATAGATACTAAAGTAGCCTGTGCCTTGACGAAGCCAAACAAAGCCTTCTGCAGATCGGCAAATACGGTTCTGCCGCTTTTTTTTGCGCGGCTGGGCAGCATGCGGCTGAATATACCTGAAAGCCTGTGCCAATCTTTGCTGATAAAAAAAGTGGCCAGCAGCGAGAAGATCAGGACCGTGGCTGCATTGGGAAACCATGAAAGAATGTTTGGGATTTTCTCGAAAAATCCCTGGATAAAATCTCCCAGTGTAGAGCCAAATTGCTTCCCGACATTTTCTATATTCGTCATGATGGTATCCTGCTGTCCTGTTCCCAGATTATTAAATAAGCTTGCCAGCTGGTTATAAAGAGGAATGATTTGCCCTGCAAAGAACTGCTCAACAAAATCAATTAAGGTATCGAGGTGCTGCGGCACTACTTTTGCCAAATAATCCGCACCTGACACGATCTCTGCCACCAGTAAAGTGATTAATCCGGCAAAAATGGCAAAGATAAGAACCAGTGCAATGAGGACTGCAAGAGCCCTTGGTATTTTCCATTTAACCTCCATTATATTGACCAAAGGGTTAATAAGAAAGGCAATGGCCAGTCCAATAATGAAAGGATAAGTCACTTTGGATAAATATAAGAAAGCATAGAGACTTAAGATCACCACTCCAATGACAAAGAAAAATCTTATGGTCCTATAAATATATGCCGGGTTCAAGTAATAGCCTCCTTATTAAATTTGAACAGACTAAGTCATTGCAGCTTTGCTTATGTAATGTTATTAGTCATATCATACATCATTTTTGCAAGAGCTTAAAATAATTAGATATTGTCTATTAATACATATTCTATTTTTAAAAATCCGCCAAAGAACCCAGAAATTATTAAATTGATTTAAATTATGTTACGATAATATAGAAAGCAGGAAGGTGAATTAGCAGATGTTTTCCCAATCACTCATTTTTTTGTTTCTTTTGCTGGGGATAGGTGTAATAGCAAAAAATCAATCCCTGATCATTGCTGTCTTTGTTTTGATTATCCTTAAAGCAGCCGGCGTTGATTCAAAAGCCTTTTCATTTCTGCAGTCCAAGGGGATTAACTGGGGTGTAACCATTATTACAATTGCTGTCCTTGCACCTATAGCCAGTGGTGAAATCGGCTTCCGGGATTTAGGCGGGGCATTTAAATCCCCTTATGCGTGGGTCGCTCTTATCTCAGGGATTGCAGTTGCTCTTCTGGCAAAAGGCGGCATCGTATTGCTGGCTGAAGATCCCCATATAACAACTGCTCTTGTTCTGGGGACCATTCTTGCTGTCTCCCTTTTTAAAGGCATTGCCGTCGGTCCTCTGATAGGGGCAGGGATTGCGTATATGGCAATGAAAGTCTTTGAGCTTTTTAAATGAATGTTCTTAGAATTTTCATTGCCTTTGGGCAGTAATGTAAATAAACTTTTCTTGAAAAATAATATTTTTTAACAAATTAAGTGCTTTTCATTCACAAAAGTCAGATTATTGTTTATAATAGGACTTGTAAGCGTAACCTATTTCACGGTACCTATTAAATTCAGTTAAGCTCTATTAAAATGTTATTAATATATTTATTTTTTCCATTTAAGGAAAAATGTAAGCATTTTCTTTTTTTTTAGAGAGTACCGAGCAACCGCTCGATTAATGCATGCCAAGAGAAAGTTTATTTCTTCCATATATCGGGAGTGCTTTTCAATAAATGAAAGTTGCACCTTTCATGGATTTGGTCTGTAAATCGGCTAATACAGCCGGCTTTTCAATGGCTGTCCTGCAGCCCTATAAAAGTGTCCAAAAACAGATAAAACAATGGACATGACAAGGAAGCTTTTCTGAAAGATGAAAAATCAGGTTCGGCTTACTTATGTTTAATGTACAGACAAAAATGGGTATGGGGAAATCTTATTATGTAAAGGAGAGATTCGGTATGACAGTAACACGCGGTCTTGAAGGGGTAGTAGCTACTACTTCGTCTATCAGCTCCATCATAGACGATACATTAACCTATGCGGGCTACAATATTGATGATTTGGCTGAAAATGCAAGCTTTGAAGAGGTTATTTATCTTTTATGGCACAGAAAGCTTCCTGCTCAATCCCAGCTGGATGAGTTAAAGAGTCAGCTTGCAGCAAACTACTCTCTTCCAGAGGAAGTTCTGAACCATTTTAAAACATATCCAATTGACAAAGTGCATCCAATGGCTGCCCTTCGTTCTGCAGTGTCTCTGTTGGGACTTTATGATGAAGAAGCAGACCAGATGGATGAAGAAGCAAATTATAAAAAAGCAATTCGCCTTCAAGCTAAAATGCCTGCTATCGTAACGGCATTTGCTAGAGTAAGAAAAGGCCTTGAGCCAATTGCTCCTAGAACAGATCTTGGATTTGCAGCCAACTTCCTATACATGCTTACAGGCAAAGAGCCTGAACCAATCGCAATTGAAGCATTTAATAAAGCACTGGTTCTTCATGCGGACCATGAACTGAATGCTTCCACTTTCACTGCACGTGTATGTGTAGCCACATTGTCAGATATCTATTCCGGAGTTACAGCTGCAATTGGCGCTTTAAAAGGGCCTTTGCATGGCGGTGCCAATGAAGCGGTAATGAAAATGCTTACTGAAATAAGTACTCTTGAAAATGTGGAGCCATTTATCCGTGAAAAGCTTGAAAAGAAAGAGAAAATCATGGGCTTTGGGCATCGTGTATACCGTCAGGGCGACCCTCGTGCCAAGCACTTAAGAGAAATGTCCAAAAAGCTTACAGAACTTACCGGGGAACCACACTGGTACGAAATGTCCACGCAAATTGAAGCGATTGTTACCGGGGAGAAAAAACTTCCGCCAAATGTCGACTTCTATTCTGCATCTGTATACCACAGCCTGGGAATCGACCACGATCTGTTCACGCCGATTTTCGCTGTAAGCCGCGTATCCGGCTGGCTGGCTCATATTCTCGAACAATATGAAAATAATCGTCTGATCCGCCCGCGTGCTGACTATACAGGCCCGGGAATGCAAAAATACGTTCCAGTAGAGCAAAGAGGTCTTTAAAAAGCAGAAAAAGCAGATTAATAGAACTAATTACTACTCAGCATTTTACTTTTTATTAAAAAATTGCTGTAATAGAGAGAGCAGGGAAAAGGTTAGGGGCAAATGCCTTCTAACCTTTGATTCTGATATACTGATGCAGTATCGTGCCGCAAACTATATAAATAAAAAGGCTGATGCTCGCACTTTTCAAAATGGAGGGTATAACAATGCAAGGTGAAAAAATCACAGTAACTAATGGTGTATTAAACGTACCAAACAATCCAATCGTTCCTTTTATCGAAGGAGACGGAACAGGTCCTGATATTTGGGCAGCAGCTTCCCGTGTATTGGATGCATCTGTTGAAAAAGCCTATAAAGGTGAGCGCAAGCTTGTCTGGAAAGAAGTGTTAGCAGGAGAAAAGGCTTTCAATCAGACTGGTGAGTGGCTTCCTTCTGAAACACTTGATGTGATTAATGAATATCTAATTGCGATTAAAGGACCATTAACAACGCCAATCGGCGGCGGCATCCGTTCCCTGAATGTTGCGCTTCGCCAGGAGCTTGACCTATTTGTGTGCCTGCGTCCGGTCCGCTGGTTTGAAGGTGTTCCTTCTCCAGTTAAGCGCCCTCAGGATACTGACATGGTTATTTTCCGTGAAAATACTGAAGATATTTATGCCGGCATTGAGTACGCAAAAGGCTCTGATGAGGTTAAAAAGCTAATTTCATTCCTTCAGGATGAGATGGGTGTTAATAAGATCCGCTTCCCGGAAACTTCAGGCATCGGCATTAAGCCTGTTTCAGAAGAGGGAACCAGCCGCCTTGTACGCGCAGCTATTGAGTATGCAATCAAAGAAGGCCGCAAATCACTGACACTTGTACATAAAGGCAATATCATGAAATTTACTGAGGGTGCCTTTAAAAACTGGGGTTATGAGCTTGCTGAAAGGGAGTACGGAGAAAAAGTATTCACTTGGGCTCAATATGACCGCATTAAAGATGAGCAGGGTGTTGAAGCAGCCAACAAAGCACAGGCAGATGCAGAAGCTGCTGGGAAAATTATCGTTAAAGATGCGATTGCTGATATTTTCCTTCAGCAGATCCTTACCCGTCCAAAAGAGTTTGATGTTGTTGCGACAATGAACTTGAACGGCGATTATATTTCTGACGCTCTTGCTGCACAGGTTGGCGGCATTGGTATTGCTCCAGGAGCAAACATTAACTATGAAACTGGACATGCGATCTTCGAGGCAACTCATGGTACAGCTCCAAAGTATGCTGGCCTTGATAAGGTTAACCCTTCTTCTGTTATTCTTTCAGGTGTATTAATGCTTGAGCACCTTGGATGGAACGAAGCTGCAAACATGATCGTTAAATCTATGGAAAAATCTATTGCTTCTAAAGTCGTAACATATGACTTTGCGCGTCTAATGGATGGAGCAACTGAAGTAAAATGCTCTGAATTTGCCGACGAACTAATTAATAACATGGAGTAAAAAAGCAAAAGCGCCTTTAATAAAAGGCGCTTTTGACTAATATACTATTCATGCAGTGCTATTTTGTGTGCTTCCCTGAGGAAACTTCTATTGCCGGGCAGCTGGCGATTCTCTGAAATTGTGTATATAGGATGGCTGTTCTTTGGAACAGCCTCTTACATAAAGGATGCAAATCCTGAAACTTTCATTTCCAAAAGGAGGAACTGCTCATGTCATTGAAACGCAAAAAGATTTCTGTAATAGGTGGAGGATTTACTGGAGCAACAACTGCATTCTTACTGGCTCAAAAGGAACTTGGAGATGTCGTGCTCGTCGATATTCCGCAAATGGAAAACCCTACAAAGGGAAAAGCTCTGGATATGCTTGAAGCAAGTCCTGTTCAGGGATTCGATGCGAATATCACAGGTACTTCAAGCTATAAAGATACACAAGACTCTGACATTGTAGTTATCACAGCAGGCATTGCACGAAAGCCGGGCATGAGCCGGGATGACCTTGTACAAACGAACCAGAAGATTATGAAAAGTGTAGCGCAGGAGATTGCAAAACATTCTCCAAATAGCTATATTGTTGTGCTGACTAATCCAGTGGATGCGATGACTTATACAGTTTTCAAGGAATCAGGCTTCCCGAAAAACCGTGTAATTGGACAGTCAGGTGTTCTTGACACAGCCCGCTTTCGCACATTTGTCGCCCAGGAACTGAATTTGTCTGTTAAAGACATTACAGGATTTGTACTTGGCGGACATGGTGATGACATGGTTCCGCTAGTCCGTTATTCATATGCTGGGGGCATTCCTTTAGAAGCGTTAATTTCAAAAGATCGTCTTGATGCCATTGTCGAGCGTACACGCAAAGGCGGAGGAGAAATCGTCAACTTATTAGGCAACGGAAGTGCCTACTATGCTCCAGCTGCTTCCCTTGTGGAAATGTGTGAAGCTATCCTTAAGGATCAGCGCCGCGTACTTCCTTCCATTGCTTATCTCGAAGGAGAATATGGCTACGAAGGAATCTATCTGGGTGTGCCTGCAATCCTTGGAGCAAACGGAATCGAAAAAGTAATAGAGCTTGAACTGACAAGCGAAGAAAAAGCTGCCCTCGATAAATCGGCAGATTCAGTCCGCAAAGTAATGGAAGTATTAGCTTACTAGGATGGTCTTATTTAAGTGAAGAAAATTCCGGGGACTTTCTCCCGGATTTTTTTACTGGAAGCCCTTTTGGGAAATAGTATAAAATGATATCATATAAAAAATAGACTGAATAATTTAAAATATCGAACAGCCTATTTTTTTACAGAAAAAATGTAAACGGTTACAATACTCGGAGGTGCTTAGCTATGCTGCTTGGAAAGAAAAGAAAACTGGGAAGAACCATTGAAGAAATATCTGTGGGCGAAAAATTGACGCTCACAGAAAAAATAGAAGACAAGGATCTATTGCTGTACCTTGGCCTGACAAACGATGCAAATCCTTTATATATTCAGCATGATTATGCTTCACAAACACCTTATAAAAAACCGATTGTACCAAGTGTTATGCTGAATGGCATCATAAACTCTGCCATATCAAAATACTTGCCGGGCCCTGGAAGCCATGTTTTAAAACAGGAAATCGAGTACACGAAGCCTGTCTATCATTATGGTACAGTTCAATTTTTATTTGAAGTAACAGAAGTGAACACCCCAGATCATACCGTGCAAATTAAGGTACAGGGAACAAATGAAGAGGAGCAGACGGTTATTAATGGACAGCTCCTTGTATGCCCGCCATACAAGCCTCAGCCTATGGATGGGAATGCTTTGGATAATTTCTGATAGTCAAAAGATGTGCAGCATATGCACATCTTTTTTTGATGAAATCCTTCCTTTCCAACAG
>NZ_BCUY01000125.1 GCF_001591465.1 Cytobacillus firmus NBRC 15306 | reverse complement strand
CCTCTGAGTCTTGAAGTGGGGGTCTTACTGCCCGTTAGACTGCGATAAAAAAACCCTCCATCAGGAATGGAGAGTTTTCTGTATATCAAATTGATTATTCATATGGCTTACACTATGAGCCCTTGCTTTTTTGACTTTTCTTAAGCCCAGCCACCAAAGGAAGATCATAAATGGAAACATGATAAAAATCCAATGTTTTAGGGAAATAAGGATATAATCGTAAATGCCGTGAAGGAGAAAAGGTATAAGAAGTGAAAAGGCTATCCATTTTCTTGTAGATGTTGCCGAGAATTTCCCTTTTCCTATATAATAGCCCATGATAACACCGAAGAGAGCATGACTGGAAACCGGGAGCAAGGCCCTCCCAAGTGCGTGTTCCACACCGAGCGCGATGAGATAGAAGATATTTTCTGCAGTAGCAAAGCCAAGTGATACCGAGGCACCATACACAATTCCATCATATGGTTCATCAAAGGTTATATGCTGATAAATAGTATAGAATAATATAAACCATTTAAAGAATTCTTCCAGCATGCTTGATGACAGAAATGCATCCGCTAAACTGGACTGCAGCACCCCTTCAGCTTCCAAAACATATTGGATGAACATGATGGGGAACACAAGCAAAGCACCGAACAAAAAAGTTTTAAAAACCATTGATATGGGTTCTGACTCATATTGATCTTTTAAATAAAAATAACTTAATAGTGCCAGTCCCGGCGCGATCCCAGCGGATAATATTCCCAGCATGAGCTGTCCTCTTTTCAAATCTGTTTTCTTAATCGTATCATGATATAGAAAGAATTAAAATGATTATTCAAATATTGGAAAAGAAATATTTTGCTTCATATTTTGATTTCAAAGCAAAAATTGGGGGATTAACATGGAGAAAAAAAAGATACTAGTTATACACACAGGAGGCACCATTTCAATGAGCGAGGATGCAGAAACAGGTGCCGTAAAGCCAACAGATAATAATCCATTAACTAAAAAAACAAAGGAGCTGCTATCGCTTGCAGAATTATTGGTTGAAGAGCCTTTCCACCTCCCTTCACCGCATATTACACCAAAGGAAATGCTTAAATTAAAGGAAATCATTGAAAACAGCCTTGCAAAGGAAGAGATAAGCGGCGTAGTAATTACCCATGGAACAGATACATTAGAAGAGACAGCCTACTTTTTGGATTTGAGTGTGAAAACATCCCTTCCCATCGTTGTTACAGGAGCAATGAGATCGAGTAATGAAATCGGTTCAGACGGACTTTACAACCTAATTTCATCTATTCGTGTGGCTGCATGTGAAGCAGCAAAAGACAAAGGGGTCCTTGTCGTTTTAAATGATGAAATTCATACAGCAGAAAATGTTACGAAAACACATACGAGTAATGTCTCCACTTTCCAGAGCCCACAGTATGGGCCAATCGGAATAGTCACAAAGAGAGGTGTATTATTCCATAACGCGCCGACAAATAGAGAATACTATCCTTTGGATACGATTGTAAAAAAAGTCACACTTATTAAAGCTTTTGCCGGAATGGATTCTTCTTTGCTTCATGCGATAGGAGATTTAGATTTCGATGGAGTTGTAATCGAAGCACTTGGACAAGGCAATCTGCCTCCAGCCACAATTGATGGCATTAAAGCCCTTACAGAAAAAAATATTCCGATTGTATTGGTTTCCCGCTGTTTCAATGGAATTGCACAAGATGTATATGGTTATGACGGAGGCGGAAAACACCTCAAGAACATGGGTGTTATTTTCTCAAATGGACTTAATGGGCAAAAAGCCAGAATTAAACTGTTAATTGGACTGGAAACACAGCAAAATATCGAAGAGATTTTTCAAATATAATTAAAGGCTGATCGTAAGTGATCAGCCTTTGCTGCTTCCGCTCTCTTTTTCAATTATTGCTTTAGCTATTTGTCCGCCATGAAATCTCCCATTTTCAATAAAAATTTCGTTGGCATTATTCCCGGCAGCTATCACACCTGCAATAAATATTCCAGGGACATTTGTTTCCATCGTTTCAGGATTAAATTGGGGGCGCCCTGTTTCATCATTGATTTGAATACCCATACTTCTTAAAAATCCATGGTCAGGATGGTATCCAGTCATGGCAAACACAAAATCATTCTTAATGTCAAAAGTTTTACCATCCACTGTATATAAGAGCTTATTTTCACTGATTTCTTTCACATGTGCATTGAATTCCATTTTAATGACGCCATTTCTCACTAAAGACTCAAACTCAGGCAGAATCCATGGCTTTATGCTTGGTGAATATTCTGTTCCGCGATAGATCACCGTAACTCTGGCTCCTGCTTTTACCAGTTCGATCGCAGCATCAACGCTTGAGTTTTTCCCGCCGATAACCGCTACGTCTTTATCAAAAAATGGGTGAGCTTCTTTGAAATAGTGAAATACCTTTGGAAGATCCTCGCCAGGTATTCCCATGTAATTGGGATTGTCGTAATAACCGGTAGCAATTATGACGTTACCCGCGGTATAATGCCCCTTATCAGTTTGTACTTCAAATGAATTAGATTGATTTTTTATTACATTTAGAACTTTTTCGTATGCATGAATCTTAATGCTCTTTCTTTTCACCACTTCCCGGTAATACGTTAGCGCCTGGTTTCTCTTAGGCTTGTAATTTTCCGTTATGAAGGGAACCCCGCCGATTTCGAGCTTTTCGCTTGTGCTGAAGAAAGTCTGGTGTGTTGGGTAGTGGTATATTGCGTTTACGATATTGCCCTTTTCGATAACAAGGGGGGTTTTACCAGCTTCCTGAAGGGCAATGGCAGCTGCCAATCCGCAGGGTCCTCCCCCAACAATAATAGCGTCTATATTCAAGATTCTCACTCCTTAAATGCCCAAAACAAATATCTATGCTGCTGTTTATAAAAAATCTCCCATCAGTTTATGATAGGAGATTTCTTATGATTATTCAAATGTTCTACTTTTGAGATTACAGTTAAATCCATCCGCGGAATCTTGAAGCTTCCGCCATTTTTCTGACACCTACCATATAGGCAGCCAGACGCATATCGACACGGCGGGTTTGAGATGTTTGATAGATATTATCGAATGATTTAACCATGACTTTCTCAAGCTTTTCTTCTACTTCTTCTTCAGTCCAGTAATAACCCTGGTTATTTTGAACCCATTCGAAATAAGATACTGTTACACCGCCGGCAGAAGCCAGTACATCAGGAACAAGCAGGATTCCCCGCTCAGACAGGATCCGTGTTGCTTCCAGAGTAGTTGGGCCGTTAGCCGCCTCCACTACAATGCCGGCTCTTATATTATGTGCATTTTCTTCTGTTATCTGGTTTTCTATGGCTGCCGGGACCAGAATATCGCAATCAAGTTCAAGCAGCTCTTTATTTGAAATTGTATCATTAAACAATTTTGTCACAGTGCCGAAGCTGTCACGGCGATCCAAGAGGTAATCGATATCAAGGCCGTTTGGATCATATAAACCGCCATAAGCATCTGAAATACCAACAACCTTCGCACCGGCATCATGCATAAACTTTGAGAGGAAACTTCCAGCGTTTCCGAATCCCTGAACAACAACTCTTGCACCTTCAAGATTAATGCCTTTTTTCTTGGCAGCTTCCCGAATGCAAATTGTAACCCCTTTAGCTGTTGCTGATTCCCGTCCATGTGAACCTCCAAGTACAAGTGGTTTACCGGTAATAAAGCCTGGGGAATTAAATTCATCAATCCGGCTGTATTCATCCATCATCCATGCCATTATCTGCGAATTGGTAAATACATCTGGCGCAGGAATATCCTTAGTAGGTCCCACAATTTGACTGATTGCCCGAACATATCCGCGGCTTAGCCGCTCTAACTCACCGAAGGACATATCGCGCGGGTCACAAACGATTCCGCCTTTACCTCCGCCATATGGAAGATCTACAATTCCGCATTTTAAGCTCATCCAAATCGACAGCGCCTTTACTTCCTTTTCCGTTACATTCGGGTGAAAACGAATACCGCCTTTAGTAGGACCAACAGCATCATTATGCTGGGCCCGGTAGCCAGTAAAGACTTTTACTGTTCCGTCATCCATCCGTACAGGAATTTTCACTGTCATCATACGAATTGGCTCTTTAAGAAGCTCATACACCTCATCGGAATAACCCAGCTTCCCTAAAGCCTTATGTATGACCGTTTGTGTCGACTTTAAAACGTCCAATTTTTCAGCTTTATTTGAATCAGTACCTTTCTCGGCTACCATTTGTAAACCTCCTAGAAAAATCACTTTCATTAGTTGTCCGCTTCCATGGAATAGTATACACCTTTGCCTAATTTATGCAAGAAGAATAATGCAGTTTTCCGCATTTTTTGATATTTTTGTGAAACCGCTGTCAGCGTTGGTATTAAAGGGAATTTTCTGTTTACTCCCAGTACTCCTTTTCCCGCTGAAGGGCAAAAGAAACCTCCTGTTTCCTTTTGTAAAGTAACAGCTTTATATATGATATTAATGCAGAGGTTTGACTATATTTGGTTTACCCAATTTTTATATAATTCATGAGTTATTAATCCAGGATGCAGCGAATGCATATTGCAAAAGAGTGACCTGCATAAAAAAAAGAGGTTGGATCCCCTCTTTCACATTATGAGAAATATTCCACCAGCTTTTTTACAGCATTGGCTTCGATCAGCACTTTCCCATATTCCTGAATAACGTGAATGCTGGTAAAAGCCGAATCACCGTACTCAGCTAATATGGCAATTACCCGGTGAATATTTCCCCCCTCCAAATCTGCTGCATGATAAAAATACTTATCTTTATAAAAGTATAGGCTTCCTTCCTCAATCTGCACGCTGTTCAGACTTTTTGCCATTTGAATTACATCTTCAAAATCCAGGAATTCGAATAATATATCTTCACTGCCATCAACAGTTACCTGCATTTCAATAAAACCATCCTCAAGGAGCTCTTCATCCATCTGCTCCTCCATCGTAACAATCATCACCATTCCCTGTGCCTGCATGGAGAATATTTCCACTGCTACTGACCCATGAATGTCTACACCGAATTCTTCACTTGCTTCTTCCAGCATTTCATGAAAAAGCTGATGCCACTTTAATGAATCCTTCAAGACATCTTCCTTAGTCAGTCCCCTATCATTCAAGTCATCTAAAGTGAGAAAGATTTTGATTTTATTATAATTCAAACGTTCTAAGCGCATGATAAGCCCCCTGACCTGAACCAACTCTTTGGTTTAGTGTATGATATATTGCTTAGTTTGTGAGTCGTCTTTTTTTCTGTGACTAAAAAAAGAAAAGACCCGGCAATTAACCGCCAGATCTATTGTTTACAGGAGCCGTTCTTTAATCCATTCTTCCCATTCTTGCGGAGTACTTCCGGGTATAAACTGTTCATACTTCATTTTTTCTTCATTACTTAAGGAATCAATGCCGAATCCCCCAATGCCTACATGGAGGTTCCCATAAGTCCCGGTAAGTCTCTCTGAAAGTTTAAGGGTTTCCGGCACGTTGGACTTCATTGTACACGACAGAAATAAAAACTTGGGTTTAACCACTCCAATTACAGTGTCAACATCTTCATCAGCAATGCTTGTCCCAAGGTAAACAACCTCAAATCCTCTTCTCCGCAGAAATAACGTAAAAATTAAAAGTCCTAATTCGTGAGCTTCTCCAGGTCCGCAAACTGCGACCACTTTTGGAAGAACCCCGTTATGTGGAAATGAATGCAGAATCATCCCTATTCTTGATCTTAATATGGACGAGGCAAAGTGCTCATGAGCAGTGGTAATTTTCCCATCCTCCCATAGATGTCCAATTTTCACTAAAAGAGAGCCTAGTATATCAATTAGGACTTTATCTATTGTGTAAAAACTAAAAGCCTGATTAATCAAATCATGCGCTTTCGATTCATTAAAATGAAGGAGAGCTTCAAGAAGCTCATTGGCGAGGGCACCCGACCGGTCTCCCTCCTTATCCACCTGAAGCGGCTCGGCATTTAATTCCTTGTTCTCCAGAAGGGAAACAGCCTGGCTGATGGAAAAGCCCTGATCTACTTTCATGATCAGCCATTTTAGTATTTTTATATGCTCTTCGGTGTATAGTCTATGGCCGGATTCATTTCTCTTTGGAGCAACGATTTGATACCGCCTTTCCCACGCCCTTAAGGTTCCTGGCTGAATACCGAGCATCTTAGAAACAGCCTTAATATTATATTTACCTTCTTCAGCTGCCATGTTCAGCCCTCCCTTCAATGCTAATTAGCAAATATCGCTGGACAGCGATTAAATTTCAGAATTTATACCTACTTCAAAAGTATAAAAACGACCTTAAGAATTGTAAAATCTGGATGTGTTTTCAATTTGAAGCTAAGATATCAGCTTTTTTTAAGGTAATGAAGTGAGTTTCGGATTTTGCTCCCAGCCTTAAAGGCACTCCAGTCGTTCCATAGCCGTTGCTGATGAGAATTGTTGTTTGCGGCAGCACTTTTATCCGTCCCTTTTCATAAGGGCTATACCCCAAAATATGTATTTGTCCGCCATGCGTATGCCCGCTTAAGACAAGGTGAATATTTTGTTCTTTTTCTATACTATTAATGATTCGAGGATCATGGCTGACGAGAACACGAAATCCATCAGAGCCTGCATCTTCAAGTGCAAGGTCGAGCCGATCCCTCTCTTTGCTGAAATCATCTGTTCCCAGCAGAATAAAACGCTCACCTTCCTCTGATTCAAAAGAGAGGGCAGTGTTATCAAGAATTTTAACTCCGCATTCGAGGAGGAGGGCGTCGAGCTGATGGTAATCAACTTCATAATCATTGTTCCCCCACACGAAATAGACAGGCCCGCATTCCTTCAAACCCAGCAGGTTTTTCCTTACTCTATCAAAAGGGACTCCTCTTTCCAAGAGATCGCCGCCGATAATCACCAGGTCAGGCTTCTTCTCTTTTATCTCCCCGATTATGGTTTCTGATACCATCCTCCTATGAATATCAGAAATAAAAAAAAGCTTTATTTCACCAAAGGTTTCCGGAAATTCTGGAAAAGAAAGCTCTTTATATATAATTCTATCTGCAAATGCCTCCCTAAGCATAAACAATAGTAAACCCGCAGCGCCAATTAAGGCTAAAGCTATTAAGTATATCATAAATCCTCCTGCCATCAATTTCCTTTACTCAGTCTCCAGCAAAATTGATTTTCTTGAAATCTAAAGAAATAATACCATAGATTGCCGAAAAACAGAAAAGGGCAAACGCTTCCCATGGCGAAAGGACTAATAAAGTAAAAAAGCATCCCATCAGCAATAAGATCAGAACAGTCCCAAATAAAGCATTGCTTTCTTTCAATGACTTGAAATTTTTAAAAACTCCTGCAGCCCATTCGATGATCATCCTAATGATTTCTGCGTTGGCAATAAAGGAGATAAGAAAAAAAGTCATTCCCAGGACAAAGCCTGCCGGCTCGAGCACAAAAATAACAATCATATCTGAAATACCCATGGGAATAGACACCGGAAAAAATTTAATATATAAAATGCCGCCAATAAAGCCTGTCACCAGCTTCAGCAAAATAATAAACAATAAAAATCCCTCCCATACAGAGTGTATGAGAAGGATTTATTTTGTTGACTATATATC
>NZ_BCUY01000124.1 GCF_001591465.1 Cytobacillus firmus NBRC 15306 | reverse complement strand
AGTCGATTCCATGGTTTGGAATCGACTTTTTATTCTTATTTATTATGTTAAAGTTTTATAAATTTATTCAGCTGGAGATAGCTCGCTTTCTGTTACCCATTTGTGATTTTTCACTTCTTCACCACCGGTTGTTGTAGTAAAATCAACCATATATACAGTAGTTTGTTCAGCGGAGTCAATTACAGCTGTTGCTCCGTCCATACCTTCCATATGTTCCGCATTTACAGTAACTTCTGTTCCAGGTTCAAGCGGTTCTTCTTCGACTCCTTCTAACTCTTCATGGATCACCCATTTATGATCTTCCACTCTCTCTCCGCCAGTCGTCGGGGTATAAGATATTGTATAAACCGTAGTATCATATGCTCCAACTATTGTTGCTTCAGCGCCTTTCATTCCTGACATGTGATCTGACTCAATAATGGCTTTACTTCCAACTTCATAAGTTGGTGAAGCTGCTTCTTCTAAACCTTCAGGAACTTCGCCCGAGCTGGACATATCCATATTATCATGATCCATGCCTTCTGTATCTTCATCCATATTATCATGATCCATGCCTTCCATATCTTCATTGTCTTTGCTCTCTTCTGTATTCTCGGTGCCTTCATTGTTTTCTGCGTTTTCATCATTTGCATTTGTACAGGCTCCCAAAAGTAATAAAAGAGAAGCAAGCAATGCAAATAAAATTGATTTTCTAAAATCTTTTTTCAACATATACAAAATCCTCCTTTAGCAATTTCCGATATTATAACTGTAAAATGTGCAGAAAATATGGTGTAAGCTTATGTAAGATAAAAACATTGGCTTTTAATCTTTTCCCCATTCGATAAATATTTATTCCTCTTGAGTTTTTTTGATCCGATTGAGGACTTACAAAAGTAAATAGCAGCTAGCGAAATCCCCGACAAAAAGTTGTGAATTCAAAATTGAAAAGGTTTTGGTGCCTATTAATTTCTGGGGAACAAAATCGTTATGATAGTGCCATTATTTAATTCACTTGTAACCTGTATGTCTCCACCATGTGCATTTACTAATGCTTTTACTATGGAGAGGCCAATACCAATCCCTCCGGTTTTTCGGGTTCTAGATTTATCTCCTCTGTAAAATCGTTCAAAAAGATGGGGAAGATCCTTTTCGTCTATCCCAACTCCTTCATCGGCTACAACGAAACCTATATTGTCATTCTTTTCAAGAACTGAGATAACCACCCTTTTATTTGGTGAAGTATATTGAAGAGCATTATTAAGAATGTTAGTTAATATTTGAATAACTCGGTCTTGATCAGCACGAAACCATAATTCTTTTCCAGAATTAAGGATTTGGAGTTTTACTCCTTTCTCATTAAATATTGAATCAAATTGATTTTTTAAGAAACATGCCATCTTATTTGCTTCTATATTACTCACATTTAACTTAATCTGTGGATTCTCAGCAGCAAGAAGTTTTTCTAGTTCATTTACAAGACGTACTAAGCGCATTAACTCATTATGGCTTTGTTGCAGCCTTTCCGGAGTAGGATCCCAAATTCCATCTTGAAAAGCCTCTATTTGACTTCTCAATGATGCAAGAGGTGTGCGAAGTTCATGCGCGAGGTCTGCGGTAAACTGCTTTCTAAGATTTTCTTCATTAGAAAGTGAACTTGCTAAATTATTAAAAGACCATCCAAGAGCTTTCATTTCCTCAGTCAATTCCTCAACGTTCAAGCGGGTGTTCCATTTATGTTTTTGGAGCTCCTGTACAGCAACCGAAAGTTTATTGAATCCAGCAGAAAGCCATTTTGAAAATAAAATACTAAAGAAAACTGATAGTATAACTGTAAAAAAAGCTGCAGCATAAACATATCTTTTAATAGCTTGAAAAAATGAAAAATCCTCAGCGACTAGTTCCTCTTGATAATACACTTGTAGGCTGCCAATAATACTATTATCTACAGAAAGATTATAAGTATCTGAATTATAGTTCGCCTCTGAATCTTGTCTGTGACCCATATTCTCCATCATCTTTCTCATTGAGCTAGTCTCAATGAGGATTTTTCCATTTGAATTATATATTTCATAATATAGATTTTCCGTCATAGCTTGATCATGCAGAATACTTACAACTTGGTCACTCTGTAGTGAGCCAGTCTGTTTATACTCATTGAGTATTTCTTCTTTAATCAGATTTATATTTTTCTCTCTTCCTTCTAATAAATAATTATTAAAGCGACCTTCAAAACCCCATAATATCGAAAGGCTAGTTAATAAAATGCCTGATAAGGATACTATTAAGAAATAAAAAAATATTCTAGTGCGCATGGTTTTCCGCATGGGGCCTTCCTCCAAACTTATAACCCATTCCAAAGACGGTCAGTATATAATCAGGCTGCCGTGAATCTCTTTCAATCTTTTTTCGAAGGTTTTTAATATGAGTGTCTATGCTCCGTTCATATCCTTCATAATAAGTTCCGTCCTCCTGACACTTTTCAAGTAACTCCATCCGACTATAAACCCTGCCTGGGTAACTGGCCAGTGTAAATAGGAGTCTATATTCAATTGGTGTGAGGGTAATAATCTTGCCTTTCAATTTTACTTCTTTTTTTATTGAGTCAATAATCATTTCTTTTTCATTAAATATAAGCTTGTGAGCTGATATCCTTTTATTCACTCTCCTTAAAATTGCTTGAGCTCTCACTACTACTTCTCTTGGACTAAAGGGTTTTTTTACATAATCATCCGCTCCAAGATTAATTCCATTTAACAAATCCTCTTCGTCTGATTTTGCAGTCAGCATGATTATTGGTACATCACTTTCTTTCCTTATTAAACGACATATTTCTTCTCCAGAAATATCAGGAAGCATTAGGTCTAGAATAATAATATCAATGTCGTCGGCTTTTGCCTTTTTTAAGGCATCTATCCCATTAGAAGCCAACAGAATATCCCAGCCCTCTTTTTCAAAATAGGCTTTTAATACCTCAAGAATCATATCTTCATCATCTACAAGAAGAATTTTAGTCACCCGTAACCACTCCTTGTATACATTTTATCATCCTCGATTATTAGAATTGCAATCTTCATATGTTCCACATAAGTTCTCCATAAGATTTACATTTCCATAAGGTATTCTAAAAACAAGAAAGGAGATGAATATACATGAGAAAATTTGTGATTGGTATCTTAGGTGCAGGGTTTATTTTAGGAGCAGGAACATATGCATTTGCAGAGGAGAATGGAAACGGAGGTTTAAACTTCGGGCAAATGAAGCCCATGATTGAAGAAATGCATCCCGACCTCTCAACAAAGGAGCAAAAAGATATGTTTGAATCATGCCATGGTAAGGATGGTATGATGCAGCAAAGTGGTGCTGAAAGTATGATGAATAACTTTTAAGGGAGTTGATCCCGAATGATGGGCGGATATGGAATTGGCATGATGGCTTATGGTATTATAGGTTGGCTGCTTAATCTTACCATGATTGGAATCGTAGTATTTTTCACTGTGAAAATGGCAATAAAAAAATCAAAAGTCAATCATTAAACATGGATAAACAACAGCTAATTTAACAACATTATTAGCACATAAAAACGCTTGGAAATAATAATCCCAAGCGTTTTTGATTTGCTCCCTTTCTTGAAAAAAGCTGTTGGTAATCTTGGTTTCATTTTTTATTATCAAATTTTCTTCCTTTTAACTTTTGAAAGGTATTTCGAAATGGCTCCAATTCAACTAGTAAAATACCGCCTTTTTCTTTTACTAAGAAATCTTTGCACCAAAAGGATGTCTTTTTAGAATAAACTCAAATTAATATTTGTTAAAAATGTTACTTCGTTATAAGAGAATAACATAGAAGTTAAAAGACACAAGTGTAAGACTATTTCATTAAGCCAAGGAGTCACCTACTCCTTTGTAGATGGCATTTGTCAGCCGCCATCTATGCAAGTAGAAACAGAGCTTCCTACAGCTGCATTTAGTTCGTGGAGAAGCGGAATTAGTTGTTCTTCATCAATCAATGTTGCTAAGACCTGCTTTGTAAACGGAATTTTATGCCTTTTAAAAATTTCTGCTGTATTGGACCAAACTTCAACTATTGCTGCTGGTGACATATTTGATTGAATAACCACTTTGGCATCTTTCCTTTCTTTATATAAACGGATATTTTTCAATTAACTTCTTCTGTTTATCTAACAATCACTAAGTATGATTTGTGTAAGATTTGTTCTAAAATACATATATATAAAATACTAACTTGATTATTGAGATTTCACTATGACTAATTTCCAGATTAAGAATTGAGACATTAATAACTTCCCATGAAATATAGATCACTTATGGGATATAATGTGTTTTAACTTGGTTTCTTTGAAACTTATCCTTACTTTATCATGACCAACAAAATCACTGCAGCAAACACTATCGCAATTAAAGGTAAAACTTTCTTTAGCTGTACTTTTTCAATATGTTCTATAATAATTATGACGAAAATGATCAAAATTTGAAAAATCCAAGATAAAAAAACCATTTAGTTATCTCCAATCTTATGAGTTATGAAGGTTTATTAAAGATAATGGCACGAGGGTTTTCAGGATATCTAACTCTGAAGCAAGAGTTGATTTCATTTTCTTGGATTGTTGACCATTTATAATAAAAGAGTTTAAAATTATAAAAAGTGTTTTAGATACATCTCACTTTTACCATATAAGTATGCATAATTTATGCATACACAGTAGAAATTGACCATGCATATAAATGTTAAAAAAAGAAAAATGTGGAGGTCAATACTGATATACAACACAAACCGAAAAATTAAGAAAAACTCTCCTCTCACAGTCTTTAATAAAATGAGGTGAAAGAAATTGTGCTTTACTCATGATGTCATTGAACGACAAGCCCTTAAAATATGTGAAGAGATGAAGATGTATTCCATTTACAGCCTTGTGGGTGTTGCTACCACTGGTGATCAAGTGAAGATTCAAGAAAATACATCCATTGAAAGTAACTTTAAATTACTACCTGGTGAAGCTTTACCTTTGATCACAAATGTCATGCTACAAGATGCTTATGGAAGAGATTATTCGGTTTCACCAGATGAAGCAGGGCTTCAATTTGCTAAAGGTGAAGTTACTTATAAAGAATATAAACGTCTTCAAGCTAAAGAAAAAATACAGTTAACTACTATATTAATAGCCTCTGGTGGCACATTATTTTTATTGAGTTGGTCATTTCTTCGGTTTTTTATTTAAATGAATTACAGAGCCCTCAATATAAAAAAGAATAGGATGACTCTAATGTGAGTCATCCTATTCTTTAATTCCAATTTTATTTTGTTAGGTGTTAGTTCAGACAATATCAACGTACAGGTTTCCATTTTCGTAAAAATAATGTGTTACCAACTACTGAGACAGAGCTGAAAGCCATTGCTCCACCAGCAAGAATCGGATTTAAAAGGCCGATTGCTGCAACTGGAATCAATACAACGTTGTATGCAAATGCCCAGAAAAGATTTTGTTTGATTTTTCTCATTGTTGTTTTGGAAAGACTGATTGTATCAACAATTCCCATCAGGTCACCGCGCATTAATGTTATATCCGCTGCCTCCATTGCAACGTCTGTACCTGTTCCAATGGCAATTCCAACATGGGCAGCAGCTAGTGCTGGGGCATCATTAATCCCATCCCCAACCATTGCAACTATTTTTCCTTCCTGCTTCAATTTTTCAACTTCTGCAGATTTGTCTTCAGGAAGTACCTCAGCGAGGACCCTATCGACACCAACCTGCTTGGCAATGGCTTCGGCCGTTAATTTATTATCACCAGTGATCATAATGACTTCAATTCCCATATTTTTAAGATGTTTAATCGCTTTGGCAGAGGTTTCTTTAACTGTATCCGCGACAGCGATTATGCCTGCTAGGCTGTCATCAACTGCTATTAGCATAGCGGTTTTTCCTTCCCCTTCAAGCTGTTCCATGCGGCTTAAAGCAGTGCCTATCTCTATATTATTTTTGATCATTAACTTCTTATTTCCAATCAGCACCTTCTGATCTTTGATGCTTACTTGAATTCCGTGACCAGGGATGGCAGTAAAGTTTTGTGTTTCCTGAAGCTGAATGCCACTTTCCTTAGCACCATTTACAATTGCTTCCCCAAGAGGATGCTCCGATCCTTTTTCAGCTGATGCAGCTATCTGCAGTAATTCATCTTCTTTATATTTTCCAAAAGCTATAATATCGGTGACATCTGGTTCACCTTTTGTAATCGTGCCTGTTTTATCCAAAACAACCGTAGTTACACTCTGAGATGTTTGGAGGTGTTCGGCACCTTTAATAAGAAGTCCATTTTCAGCGCCTTTTCCTGTCCCAACCATTACAGCTGTCGGAGTTGCCAATCCTAACGCACAAGGGCATGCAATAACCAGGACAGCGATCGTACTAACAAGTGCAGGTGTAAATCCTGCGATGAAATAAGTGATGGCAAAGGTTGCTAAAGCAATTAAGATTACAATTGGTACAAAAATTCCAGAAATTTTATCTGCGAGTTTTTGAATAGGGGCTTTTGAGCCCTGAGCTTCTTCGACAAGTTTAATAATTTGTGCCAGTGCCGTGTCCTTGCCAACTTTGGTAGCTTTAAATGTAAATGAACCATGTTTGTTTACCGTTGCTCCAATGACTGTGTCACCAATCCCTTTTGTAACAGGCATGCTTTCCCCAGTTAGCATGGATTCATCAACGGTAGTGTTTCCTTCAATTATTTCCCCATCAACAGGAACCTTTTCTCCAGCACGAACAAAAATCAGGTCACCTGTTTGAACCTCTTCCAGGGGTATATCAAGTTCTTCTCCATCCCTAATGACTCTGGCGGTTTTCGCTTGAAGTCCCATCAGCGTTCTAATAGCTTCCGATGTTTGTCCTTTAGCTCTTGTTTCAAGCAATTTCCCTAAAACAATCAAAGTCATGACGATAGCAGCAGCTTCGTAATATAAAAATTGACCAGTTCCCAAAATTGTAACAATCAGACTGTAAAAGTAGGCTGCTGAAGTTCCCAGTACAACCAAAACAGCCATGTTGGCACTTCCGCCTCGAACTGCATTGTATGCATCACGGTAATAATGGCCGCCTACATAGAATTGCACTGGTGTAGCAAGTAGGAATTGTACCCAAGGACTCATATGAAAGAACATTCCATTGCCATACTCCATAGCAAAATCCGATATCATTTGAACTAAAAAGAATACGGATAAAATTGCCCCTACAGTAAACTTCCTTATTTGCTTTTTATATTCTTTTTCCCTGGCATTGCGCTCATAATCTTCATCTCTCTCGCCAACTACCTTTGCATCATAGCCGACCTTTTTTATAGCGGCGATGATTTGCTCAATATTCGTGTTTCCAGGAATGAACTCGATTATTGCTTTTTCAGTAGCTAAATTGACAGTAGCACTTGTTATTCCTTCTACTTTTTTTAATCCTTTTTCTACACGGGTTGCACATGCTGCGCATGTCATTCCTATGATGTCAAGCTGGACTTTTTCCTCTTGAACACCGTAACCAGTCTTTTTTATTTTTTCAATGACATCGTTAACATTAGCTGTTTTTGAATCATACGTAACAGAAGCTTTTTCTGTAGCGAGGTTAACACTAGCTTTTTGCACACCTGGAACCTTAGCAATGTTTTTTTCAATACGGGTAGCACATGCTGCACATGTCATGCCGGTAATGCTCAATGTAACATTTTCCCCGGCAACATCATTTTGTGTTTTGGCAATTGATTGCTCAGCCATATTTATGTTCC
>NZ_BCUY01000123.1 GCF_001591465.1 Cytobacillus firmus NBRC 15306 | reverse complement strand
TTTTAATTGACATCTAACACGCGCATAAATATTGGAGATACATAAAACCGCTGATAGCATCAGCGGTTTTTTTGTGTGTTCAAAGAAAAAAAACGCCGATAAATGGCGGTTATTTTTTCAATAGTTGAGTCTGTCTTAAGAAGTAAGAAATGCGCTCCACAATCGGCTCAATGGATTGCTCATTGTGAATGATGTCATAATCATTGATATTCAGGCGCAGGACCGGGCATGCGTTAAAGCTGTTGATCCAATTTTCATAGCGCTGGTGCATTTCTTCCCAGTAGGAAATAGGTGTCTGCTGCTCCATTGGACGGCCGCGCTCCTTGATTCGGGAAAGAATGTCATCAAGAGAGCCTTCCAGGTAAATCAGCAAATCAGGGTGCGGGAAGTATGGTGTCATCACCATCGCATCAAATAAACTGGTGTAGGTTTCGTAATCGACCTTGGACATCGTGCCTTTTTCATAATGCATTTTCGCAAAGATGCCTGTGTCTTCATAAATGGAGCGGTCCTGAACGAAGCCGCCGCCATATTCGAAAATGCGCTTCTGCTCCTTGAAGCGTTCAGCCAGGAAGTAAACCTGCAGGTGAAAGCTCCAGCGGTTGAAGTCCGCATAGAATTTATCGAGGTAAGGGTTTGTATCAACCTTTTCGAAAGAGGTTCGGAACCCCAGTGCGTCCGCAAGCGCATTGGTCATTGTTGATTTTCCGACTCCGACGGTTCCGGCAATGGTGATGACGGCGTTCGAAGGAATCTCATATTTCTGCCTTAGATTCATAAGTGTATGCTCCTCTTTTTTAATGATGTCGATAAGGTATCGAATATATGCATTAAGTCTGCTTCGCTTTTGACAAAATCCAGCTGATCTCCATTAAAGCGGATGACCGGAATATCCGGGTGCTGCCTTTCGAACTCATTCATAGCCGTTTCATAATCAAGGGATAATTGCTCGAGATATAACGGACTGATGTTCTTTTCAATTTCACGGCCTCTCAGCTCGATTCGATCGAGGAGTGTTTCGAGGCTGGCATTAAGATAGATAATGACATTCGGCTTTGGCATATCACCCGTCAGAATGTCGTAGATCTTCAAATACTTCTGATATTCAGTCTGATTCAATGAACGCTTTGCAAAAATCAGATTCTTGAAAATATGATAATCAGCCACAACAGGCTTTTTTTGAGCCAGGAAGTGATTGTTGATATCAACCAGCTGTTTATAGCGGTTGCAGAGGAAAAACATTTCGGTCTGAAAGCTCCATTCTTCAATGTTTTCATAGAATTTGCCTAAAAAAGGATTTTCATCAACAATCTCTTTTAGTAAGGCATATTGAAATTTCTCAGAAATGGCTTTAGCGAGAGATGTTTTCCCAACGCCAATCGGCCCCTCTACTGTAATAAAAGGTATTCCCCCCATAGTGATCGTCCTCCTGCATTACTTATTTATCTATAGAAACCATTTATAGGTACGTTCCAAAATGACACAAAGCTTATTTTATCACAGTATGGAGTGGAAGGGATATGGAATTTCAGCTGGAAATAAGAAAATAAGAGCTTATAATCTGAAAAATAAAAAAGCTGCCTGTAAGCGGCAGCTGCTGAGTGATCATGCTCTCTTTACCACATCGAAGTTTTCCGTAATCAATAGCCAATTTTGCGGGAAAGACAGGCCGAGCTTCCAGTAGCTCATTCCCCGGAGCTTCAGTTCTTTGATTAAGTCGAACTTTGCCTGGATGGAGCGGGCATCCTCAAACCAGACTTCATGCCTTTTCCCGTCCGGTGCTGTGTAATTAAAAAATGGGGCCTGTGCTTTGTAGTCATATTGAATAGCCACATTATTTTCCGCTGCGATCTGTATGGCCTGCTGCGGACTGACTGCTTTTGCGGTGGTTCCCTCAACAAAAGGAAGCGTCCAGTCATAGCCATACAAGTTCTGGCCCATCATGATTTTGGAAGATGGCATTTCGGTGATTGCATATTCCAATACCTGACGAACCGGGCCGATCGGGGAAACGGCCATAGCCGGACCGCCGCTGTAGCCCCATTCATAGGTCATGATGACGACAAAATCAACAATTTCTCCATGTGCTTTATAATCATGGGCCTCATACCAAAGACCTTCCTGTTCCGCGCTGGTTTTCGGGGCCAATGCTGTGGAAATCAGCCAGCCTTCCTGTCTGAATCTTGCCTTCGCTTTTCTGAGAAAATTGTTATACGCTTCCCGGTCCTTGGGTCGCAGAAACTCAAAATCAAAGTGAATATCCCTGAAGCCGTATTTTTTGGCAGTGGCTGTAATGTTATCCAGGAATTTATTCTGAATCGCTATATCATTTAACAATATCCTGCCGAGTTCGTCACTGAACTGATCATTTTCCTGATTGGTAATCACCATCATCAATACATTATGATTGGCTCTCGCAATGGCCGGGAAATCATTCAGAAGCGGCTCCTTCAAAGAACCATCGCGAAGGGCCTGGAAACTGAATGGCGCCAGATAGGTCAGATAAGGCGCGGCCTCTCTTGCGCTTTCCTCCAGTTCAGGGGTGACTGTATTGCCTCTTGGCTCCACATAGGCATTGAATTCGGCTTTCGTTTTCGGGCGGGGCGGGATATAAAGGCGGAACCCCACCTGAAGCGGCTGATTTACTGAAATGCCATTGACTGATGCCAGCTGCTGATAGGAAATGCCGAACCTTCTTGAAATGGAGTAAAGGCTGTCACCGGGCTGCACCCAATAAAATCTGCCTATGATCGGAATAACCAATGTCTGGCCGACCACCAGATTATTTGGATTGGGGATTTCATTGGCTTCAATGAGATCTTCAACTGTTGTTCCATATGCCTGGGCAATGCCGAACAAAGTCTGGTTTTGCTGGACAACGTGAATCTGCAATCTATCTCCCTCCCTGAATGGCACATCTTAAACACTACTGCCATTTTATGAAGGAAACAGGGAAGAAATGTTATAATTGTTTTCAGAGAAGGAAGTTATATTGGCTTTTAATACGTTTTCCATCATCTTTAAGGCATTTGCATTATCATGGTCATCATTGGAAGCGGTGCAGTCATGCGGTATATGCAGACGGTATTCTCTCATATAAGCGTCATTGGCTGAAAACAGGACACAGATATTGCCTGCGATTCCCGTCATAACAAGCATATTGACGCCGAGCTGGTGCAGGAGTGTATTCAAGGCAGTGCCGTAAAAAGCGGAGTGCTTTGGTTTTATTAAAAAATAATCATCCGGCGACGGGTGTATTTCATCCAGGATACGCTCACTGACAGAATTGCGGCAATGATTCATAATCGTATCGAGATCAGCTTTCCAGAGGTTATAATGATCATTCACGTAAATGACCGGGAGATCCAGTTCATGGAATGCAGTTTTTAGCTCATTGATGGGTTTTGTGAGATTCAATGCTTTTTCGGCAAGGATTTTTCCATGGTGAAAATGAAAATTGTTAATCATGTCAATAATGATAAGAGCCGGTTTAGAGGCTTGCGGATTTTTCATCGAATCGCTCCTTTAAAAGTATTTTTCGTAAAAGGGGCCGCTTTTACACAGATGTTAAGAGAAGGAATGAAGATATTTGATTCAGGAATCATTCACTGAAGATGAACTGTATATGCGGGAGGCCATCAAAGAAGCTAAGCTTGCTGAAGATCTGGAGGAGGTTCCGATTGGCGCAGTCATTGTCCTGGACGGGGAGATTATTGCCCGGGCCCATAATCTGAGAGAAGTGAATCAGACTGCCATCGCGCATGCGGAACTCTTGGCCATCGATCAGGCGTGCAAAAAACTCGGAACCTGGCGGCTGGAGAATGCTGTTCTTTATGTGACATTGGAGCCCTGTCCGATGTGTTCGGGATCCATAATTCTGTCGCGCATCCAAAAGGTGGTGTATGGAGCCAGGGATCCGAAAGGCGGCTGTGCCGGAACGCTCATGAACCTATTGCAGGATGAGCGGTTCAATCATCAGAGTGAAGTCGTGCCAGGGGTGCTGGAAGAAGAATGCGGCGAAATGCTTTCGAGCTTTTTCCGGAACTTGCGAAAGCGCAAGAAAGAAGAGAAAAAGAGAAGGCAACTGCTGCAGATGGAACACGATACAGGAATTGACAATGGTTAGGCATTGCTTTTTTCCCCGATTGTTAGTATACTTATAAATGCGTCGGACAAAGACGCACCTAAATATGGTATCAACTTTGCCGTGCTAGGCGGGGAGGTAGCGGTGCCCTGTACTCGCAATCCGCTCTAGCGAGGCTGAATCCCTTCCCGAGGCTGGTGTCCTGTAGGGCCTGCCTTAAGTAAGTGGTGTTGACGCCCGGGTCCTGCGCAATGGGAATCCATGAAACATGTCAGGTCCGGAAGGAAGCAGCATTAAGTGGACGCTCCCATGTGCCGCAGGGTTGCCTGGGCCGAGCTAACTGCTTAAGTAACGCCTATGGGCGCCAGTCGACGGAAGGTGCACGGCAGTTTATATTGTTACTAAAACTCATCCTTTTGCGGGGTGGGTTTTTTGTTGTATTTTTTGCTCTAGGTTTTGTAAAAAGGAAATTAGATACGTTATAATAGATGAAGGACTATACATAGGAAGGGGGCGTGTCAGTGAGTTATCAAGCTTTATATCGTGTTTGGCGCCCGCAGCAGTTCATCGATGTTGTCGGGCAGGAACATGTGACAAAGACTTTGCAAAACGCCCTGCTTCAGGAGAAGATATCACACGCCTATTTGTTTTCCGGCCCCCGCGGAACCGGTAAAACGAGTGCGGCAAAAATACTTGCAAAGGCTGTTAACTGTGAGAAGGCACCTGTCACTGAACCGTGCAATGAGTGTTCGGCCTGCAGAGGGATTACAGACGGATCGATTCCTGATGTCATTGAAATCGATGCTGCATCCAATAACGGTGTAGAAGAAATCAGGGATATCAGGGACAAAGTGAAATATGCCCCGAACGCTGTAAAATACAAGGTTTACATCGTCGATGAGGTGCATATGCTTTCCATTGGAGCCTTCAATGCCCTGTTGAAAACGCTTGAAGAGCCCCCTAAGCATGTTATTTTTATTTTAGCCACAACTGAGCCTCATAAAATTCCTTTGACGATTATTTCCCGGTGCCAGCGATTCGATTTCAAGCGGATTACGGCTCAGGCGATAACAGGAAGAATGAAGCTGATTGCGGATGAAACAGATACAGCTTATGAAGAGCAGGCCCTGCAGATCATTGCAAGAGCCGCAGAAGGCGGGATGCGTGATGCGCTCAGCCTGCTAGATCAGGCAATCTCCTTCAGCCAGGATCGCGTTACAGTTGAGGATGCCCTGTCTGTAACAGGTGCGGTGTCGCAGGGGTTTTTAAATAAACTGGCAAGAGCGGTCAAAGACAGGGATGCAGCATCCGGGCTGGAATTTTTGGAGGAGCTCCTTTTTCAGGGGAAAGATCCATCCCGCTTTATAGAGGACTTTATCCTGTATTACCGAGACATGCTTTTATATAAAGCTGCTCCTAGGCTTGAGGAATCATTGGAAAGAGTTATGCTAGATGAGGACTTCCAGCAGCTTGCCGGGGAAGTGGAGCCTGAAGAGCTTTATAAGCTGATTGAAGTGCTGAACAAAGCCCAGCAGGAAATGAGATGGACCAACCATCCGCGAATTTTCCTGGAAGTGGCCATTGTGAAGCTGTGCCAGCTTGAACAGCGGGAGAGACCAGGACAGGCTGCAGACATCAAGCCGCTGATGCAGCAAATCGAACAGCTGCAGCACGAGCTTGCTGAATTAAAGAAAAACGGCATAGCGGTGAAGGATGATGGAGCACCTGCTGTCCAGAAAAAGCCGCAGAGAAGTTCACGCAAAGGCTTCCAGGCGCCAGTCGGGAAAGTGAATGAAGTACTGAAGCAGGCAACGAAAAACGATCTTGTGGCTGTAAAGAGCCGCTGGGGAGAGATGCTGAACCTGCTTGTCCAAAACCAGATGCGCTCTCAGGCAGCTCTTCTCAATGAAGCAGAACCTGTAGCCGCATCGGAAACAGCTCTTATCGTAAAATTCAAATATGAAATTCATTGTCAGATGGCCATGGATAATGTGAAATTCCTGGATACTTTGGCGAATGTCCTGTTTGAGCTTTTAGGAAAGAGGCTGCAGCTGGTCGGCATTCCGGATGAACAATGGCAAAGTGTCAGGGAGGATTTCCTGCGCAGCCAGCGTGACGGAGATGAGTCTGGCGGGGGCTTCGGCGGAAATGAGGAAGAGCCTCATGTCGCTGAAGCGGTCAAATTATTTGGCGCTGAACTAATTGAAATTAAAGAATAGAAACTAGCTGGAGGTATGTAAAATGCGCGGTGGAATGGGAAATATGCAAAATATGATGAAGCAAATGCAGAAAATGCAAAAGAAGATGGCACAGGCACAGGAAGAGCTTGGCGAAAAACGAATTGAAGGAACAGCTGGCGGCGGAATGGTGACTGTCGTTGTATCCGGACATAAACAAGTTTTAGAAGTAAACATTAAAGAGGAAGTTGTAGATCCGGAAGATATCGAAATGCTTCAGGACCTTGTCCTGGCGGCAACTAACGATGCACTGAAAAAAGCGGAAGATTTAACAAACGATACGATGGGCCAATTTACTAAAGGAATGAACCTGCCGGGAATGTTTTAATCAAACGTCCTGAAGGAGTGCTTGAAAGCACGGACAGGCCGGGCGCCAGCGAACATAGTCTGATGGAATCTTCATCAGGCCATCATGCTCGCGGCGCTTTTCCTTTTCATATAGGAGGAAACATATATGCATTACCCTGAACCGATATCCAAGCTGATTGACAGCTTTATGAAGTTGCCCGGAATTGGCCCGAAAACGGCTGCGCGTCTGGCATTTTTTGTTTTAAGCATGAAAGAAGATACTGTGCTGGATTTTGCGAAAGCACTGGTCAATGCGAAAAGAAATTTATCTTACTGCTCTGTCTGCGGCCATATCACGGATCAGGATCCTTGTTATATATGTGAGGACCAGAGACGCGACCGGTCCGTCATCTGTGTAGTACAGGATCCGAAAGACGTGATTGCTATGGAAAAGATGAAGGAATACAACGGTCTGTATCATGTGCTCCATGGAGCAATTTCTCCGATGGATGGGATTGGCCCTGAAGATATCAATATTCCTGATTTATTGAAAAGGCTTCAGGATGAGACGGTCCAGGAGATTATTCTTGCCACCAATCCGAATATTGAAGGGGAAGCAACAGCCATGTACATCTCCCGCCTGATCAAGCCGTCCGGCATAAAGGCTACCCGGATCGCCCATGGACTGCCGGTAGGCGGAGACCTGGAATATGCGGATGAAGTAACGCTCTCAAAAGCGTTAGAGGGAAGAAGAGAAGTTTAAGCACGGAGGCGGAATATATGTTTTTTCGAAGAAAAAAATGGCTTCGCAGCGAGTTTGATGAGAAGCTTCTGGAGCAGCTGAACAGATTGAAAACAGATTGGAACAACCAGAAATCGCTGGTGGAAAAAAGCTTTGATCCATCCCCGGAGGCAATCAGCCAGGCCAAGCTGGCCGAAGCGAAATACTTTTTTTTATTCAGGGAAGCTAAAAAGAGAAATGTTAAAGTGAGAATGTAAGTTACTTATTTTGCTGAAGAAAATCGTCCATAACAAAATACTTGTCCTCCTCTAAGGTCTTTTTTGTACAGACTAAACATAAATTAGTAGTACAAGTTTCCTGAGAGGAGGATTTTTCTTTTGGATCCTATCGTAGTGATCTCCATTCTGGGAGGATTAATTTTATTGCTTCTATTTATAGGAGCCCCGGTAAAACCGGTAAGATTTATAGGGCAGGGAGCCATTAAACTGATCATAGGTGCACTCTTATTATTCTTCTTAAATGCATTTGGGAATCAGATTGGCATTCATGTTCCTATAAACCTTGCCACTTCGGCCATTTCCGGATTCCTGGGTATTCCCGGATTGTTTGCCCTTGTTGCTATACAGACATGGATTATTTAATTTTACAGCCGTTCTTTAGCGGCTGTTTTTATTTTTAAATCTTTTTTAGTATTTCGGTTGACAGTTTTTTTTCATGGTGATAATATATTAAAGGTCGTCACCACGACGCGATGAAAAAACAACTTATAAAAAAGATGTTGACATTGAATCGTGAGAATGATATATTAATAAAGTCGCTTCAGAGCGGCGG
>NZ_BCUY01000122.1 GCF_001591465.1 Cytobacillus firmus NBRC 15306 | reverse complement strand
ACTGAATAAAAAAAAAACTGCTGGAAGGGTGTGGATTGGAGTGAATGCCGCTTCTTTTTTTCCTGACAACATCAAATTAGCACTTCAGAATAATCCCCCTGGGGAGTGGATTCCGGAGATTCCAGATGAGTGTATACGCCTGCATTGCGGCTATCCAGCTTCAGCCCTTATGCCTGATAAAGAGGTAAAGGCAGCTGTTAAGAGTTTATTAGAGGAAGAGCATGATTTGCCGCTCCATTATATAGGAAGTCCCAAAATAATAAAACTCAAGGAACAGGTTTTAAAGAGATTGAAAGAGCGGGGGATATCTGTTGCTGAAAAAGAGCTTTTGATCACTTCAGGTGCATGTCAGGCGATCGATTTGATTGCCCGTATTCTCCTTGATGAGGAGTCAATAGTGGCAATAGAATCTCCTACTTATATGGAGGCTTTAGAAATTTTCCAAAACTACACAAAACATACAATTAGTATTCCTGTAGACAAGAACGGACTTCAAACAGATGTATTGGAAGAGATTCTAGAGGATAGAAAGCAAAAAGGGCTCGCTCTGCCGCGTTTTCTTTATACGATCCCAACCTTTCAAAATCCTACAGGCACAACGATGACAGGAGAGCGCCGGCAGCATGTATTGGAGCTTGCCAATAAGTATAATTTCCTAATAGTGGAGGATGATGCTTATGGGGAATTATCATTTAATAAAAGTCTCCCCACTCTTAAAGCAATGGATCAAAGCTCCCGGGTTCTGCATGTCGGTTCGTTATCCAAGATAGTGGCCCCGGGTATGCGTATAGGATGGATAGCGGGAGCAAGTGAAATAATCCATGCATGCGCCTGGTTTAAAAAAGATCTGAACCATCCGTTTGCTCAATCTGCCATGGCTGTTTATTTGGCAAACACGGATTTTAATAATAAACTGGTAACCTTGAGAGATACATACCGGTCCAAATGCGATGTTCTGACCTCCGCATTGGAACAGTACTTTCCTGAATCAGCTTCCTGGTATGTGCCTGAAGGGGGTTATTTCGTGTGGATGAAGATTCCCGGTGCCGATACATCGGAACTGCTGACACATGCCCTTGCAGAGGGGGTATCTTTTATTCCTGGCAAGTACTTTTTCAAAGATCAGGAAGCCGGAACGGAATTTCTGCGCCTTTCCTTCAGTTATGCGGATGAGAAGGAAATAACAGAGGGGATTCGCAGGCTGGGAAAAGTCGCAGAGGCCTATCTTTAAATGAAAACATTTCTATGGAACTTTTAAAAATGAAGAGGAATAAAGTAAACAGAGCCTAATTATCTTGGTTTTGTAAGCCAGAAATTAGGCTTTTTTAAAAATGCCAGTCAATGATCGGTAAATTCTAAATTAAAGTCTAACTTTAACCTCAGTACCGTCCTTGGCTTTGACATCTACTAGCACGATCCCCTTATAATTTGAAGGAGTGATTTATCCATGCATTTTCGAAAAAACAAATGAAGAAGATTTACAAGCTATTGTCCGCTTGCTTGCCGATGATGAATTGGGAGCAAAGCGTGAGAGGTATGAAGAACCTCTGCCGGATTGCAGTCTATAGGATCTTAACCTCAAAGAGTACATAACATATATTTTTGAAATTGAGTGTCTTCGTAAGTGTTTGTCGAATCTAAAAAGGAAATACTGAAACCACAGAAGATGCCTGCCAGATGGAAAAGTGCAGGCATCTTCTGTGGTTTTATTAGAAGGGTAGGTATATGGGATTTTAAAATACCCTGTCGCCATTAAAGATTGAATTTTTTACGATAACATAATCAACATGACAAATGGCATCCAGCTTGTTGCCGCCTGCGTAAGAAATAGAGGACTGGAGATCCTGCTCCATTTCTTTCAGCGTATCTGCTAATGATCCTTTGTGCTCTACTAAAATTCTTTTGCCTTCAACATTTTTCTTTTCGCCTTTTTGAAATTCAGAGGCTGAGCCAAAGTATTCTTTATAGAGCTTTCCGTCTTTCTCATAAATATCTGGATCTTCCGTTTGCAGATACTCGTTTACAAGAATTCCCCCGCGCTGTCCCACATCCAGCCCTGCCAAGAGGGCCAGCTTATTTTCAGGTTTTACCCCTATGGATAAAATCGCCATGTGCGTGCAGAGCTCTGTCCCGCTTGCCAGTTCAATGGTGTTCCCGTTCTCCTTAAACGCCTTGACTCCATCCTCTAATATCAAATCGACTCCTTTGTCAATGAGATGGGAATGGTACCTGAAAATATTGTGGCGTACACAGAATAGACAAAAAAGCACGGTTAACTATAAAATGATCGTTTCAGCCTGTATATTAATTATAATTTAGTGTATGGAAAGAGATTTGGTAATTTATAACTATTAATTCGACATTTTATCCAATAAAAAAATAATTCGTATTATTCATTCAATCAAGACTCTCCTATTCTATAATTTAGAGTATCTAAATAATAGGAGGTCAAAATAATGAAAAAAAAGCTGCTTGCACCTGTATTGCTGTCATCGGCGTTATTGGCAGGTTCCATTCCTGTAAATGTTTTCGCCGAGCCGGCAGATTCTGCGAAGGTTCAGCCTGTACAAGCTTCCAAGGAATGGAATGAAAAAGCAAATGTTCCTTTATTTGTGAAAGAGAGATTTGCAGAGAAATTCTCTTCCAGCACTCCGGCGAACGCATTAAATTATTTAAAGAAGCATCAGGATCAAACAGGTATTAAAAGTCCTGATAAAAACCTGGAAGTGAAAAATGTACAAAAAGATGAGCTTGGCATGACCCACGTCAGGTTTAATCAGGCAGTCAATGGTGTGAAAGTAGAAGGGTCTGAAGTAATTGTCCATTATAATGAAAATAATGAAGTAGTATCCGTGAACGGAAGAGTAAATCAGGCTATTGCCGATGAAGCAGTGGATACGTCGGTGTCTTTAAAACGTGATGCTGCAGTAAATACAGCTTTATCCGCTGTCCGTGCTCCAAAGGATCTTACATATGAGCCAACTTCTGAACTTGTTATCTATCCGTTTGAAGGGAAAAATCATACGGCATATAAAGTAAATGTAAACTTCATGGCAGATGAACCTGGAAACTGGTTTGTGTTTGTAGACGCCAAATCGGGTGAAGTCATTGATCAATACAATGGAATCCTGCATGCTGAAGAAAATAAAACCCAGAAAGGATTCGGAAAAGGCGTAAATGGAGATCATAGGGAGCTTCATATTACCCGAACGAAAGAAGGTGCCTCCGGGACAAAGTTTGCGTTAGCCGATTACTCTCATGAGAACTTGGACGGGATTTTTACTTTTGATTCTAAAAATGATTGGGATTCAAATAATGATGCCCTGTATGTCGGGAATTCGGCTGCGTTTATAGGGGATTATGACCGTGCTGCAGTAGATGCCCATTATAATTCCGAGAGGGTATATGAGTATTTCCTGAATGAACACAACCGCAATTCTCTCGACGGGGAAGGGATGGCTATCAATTCTTATGTACACATGGGCACAGATTACAATAATGCATTCTGGAACGGCCGTTATATGGGTTATGGCGATGGAGACGGTGAGTTTTTCATTTCATTATCTGCGGGACTTGATGTTGCTGCCCATGAGATGACCCATGGTGTAATCTCTCATACTGCAAACCTAGCATACCGGAATCAATCTGGGGCCCTGAATGAATCCTTCGCTGATGTCTTTGGGGTTCTGGTTGACGATGATGACTGGGAAATGGGCGAGGACATTATGGCGCCTGCTGCTAAAGCTGACGGAGTAACGAGATTGCGCAGCTTAAGTGATCCTAACAGTGTTGTCGTAAGTAATCCGCAAAGAGCAGCATATGGCAGCGGAGTCTATCCGGCACATATGGATGAATATTACGACATGCCTTTAAATGTCGACAATGGCGGAGTCCATGTAAATTCTTCTATTACAAACCATGCAGCCTACCTGATCGGGCAGGAAATTGGCAGGGAGAAGCTGGGGAAAATTTATTACCGTGCATTAACTGTTTATTTGACCTCTAATTCTAATTTTAGTGATGCACGCCAGGCAATTGTTCAGTCTGCCATTGATCTATACGGAGAAGGCAGCACCGAACATACCGCAACTGCATCTGGATTTGATGCCGTGGGGATTTACTAGGTTAATATAAGGTGAAAGGCATTATTCATCCGGGTAATGCCTTTTCACCGATTTTAATCAACCTGCAATCTGGCCATCGCTCATTTTTATTATACGATCGGCGAAAGAAAGCATTTCTTCATCATGTGTAACGATTAGAGTGGTTATGTTTAGGGTTTTCGTTAAATCCCTGATTAGCAGCATAACATCTTTAGATCTTTTTGAATCCAAACTGGCAGTGGGTTCATCTGCGAAGAGCACTTTAGGTTTATGGATAATTGCACGGGCAATTGCAACCCGCTGCTTTTCCCCGCCCGACAATGAAGACGGGTAAGCTTTTTTCCGATGGTCCATTCCAACTAGTTTTAGAACTTTGTCAATTTCTGCTTTTTGTTCATCCTTCTTTAATTTCAGCTCAGAAACATCCAACATTAACATGAGCTGTTCTTCTACTGTGAGAAACGGAACAAGATGAGCAAATTGAAACACGAAACCAAATTTACATGCCCGTATTTTTCGGACTTGCTCCGGACTCATGGCAGTCATATTTTTCTCTTCAAATAGTACTTTTCCACCTGATGCAGGTTGAAGACCAGCTGCGATTGTAAGAAGTGTACTTTTACCAGAACCTGATGCACCGACTAACGCCGTTATCTCACCTTCTCTCAGAGAAAGGTTAACTCCTTTTAGTATCTCTTCCTTCACTTCACCATTAGAAAATGTTTTCCTCACTTCATCAATTGAAAATACAGTCATATTAAACCTCTCCTTGCTGAATCGCCTGTAATGGTTCAACTTTTTTTATTTGTATACCTGATAAAGTAGCTCCAATAAAACCTATAATCAAGAAGACCAATGACAATAGCCCTGTTGTAGTAGCGGTTAGACTAAAAGGCATTCCTTTAGGGGCAATCATATTAAAAACTTGACTAAATGTAATAGAGAGTAACAGTGCAATGATTGTAATAAAAAGCATCTGAGTCCACATCATCTTAAACAATGAACTTGTTTTTACTCCAATAGCTTTTAAGATACCGTATAATCCAATTTTTTGAACGTTCATCATGTAGAAAAAGATAGCAAACAGCATTCCGCTAATTACAACTAAAAACCACACAATCATATTTAAAGACATCTGTTCTGCACTATAACTCGGAATGGTATTGAGAAAATCTTTCTTTGAGAATGATTGTAAATCAGGAATATTTAATGTCAGATCCCCTCCGGGCATGAAAATTAATTGCATTTCTTCTACTCGGTAAATTTCCTTGAAATCTTTCAAATTTATATAAGCAACAGGCGCATGGCTATATTTCTTTTGATCCACAAACCCTTTTACAACAAACTTGCTGCTATATTGATTATTCGTGAAGGTATCTCCAACCTTGATGCCTTCTTCCTCCAATGAACGATCAAGCACGATTTCCCCGCTTTTAACATTTTCAAATAACGTTGACTCTGTGGATGCAACAAAGGCGACGCTTCGCTGCTTATCGTTTTCATCATTCAAAAAGCCCATTTGTATGGAAAGCGCTGCAGCCTCCTTATGTTTGCTTAATATTTCATCCTGGATACTTCTGTCTATTCTTGACAAATTATAGGTTTCCTCAGCTTCTTCATCCATATAGAATACACCGTTTGGCAAGTCTTTAATTAATGCAGCATTATCTTGTGATAATCCATTTGCCAAACCAGAAATAATAAAAGTTAATAAACTGACTAGAAAAATGATTGAACCTAATATTAAAAAACGGATTTTATTTCTTTTGATTTCTTTCCATGCAATGTTCATTAAATCTCCTCCAATCTCCTTTGACATCCTTAGTCTATAATTCTTTTATGAACAGAAAATGAACAACAAGTTACAAATTGCAGGGAGCGGGGCGGAGACATTTTCGAATAGGGGGTCCCATAGAGATGAGCGGAAGGTGAAGAAAAGTATACAAAAAGTGTCAGACATGATCAGTGGGGCCCACGGAAAATTCCTGACACAATCAATGACTTTATTAACGAATAGGCAATTCAACAACAAATGCAGTGCCTTCTTTTTCTTTACTATTCACATGTATTTGTCCACCATGCAGTTTAACAATCGTGGCAGCGATTGAAAGTCCAAGCCCTGTCCCCTCAACTGAACGCGAGCGTGCGATATCAGCCCGGTAAAAGCGGTCAAATATTCTATCTATTTCTTTCTTGTTCAAGCCTATCCCAGTATCTGCAAAAGTGACAAAAACCGATCCTCTGCTTTCTTCAATTGATATCTCAATACTGCCAGCGGGATTATTATACTTAATAGCATTAGTTAATAAATTATCCCAAACCGTATTCAGTAAAGAAGGGTCACCCGTAATTTCTGTATCTGGCAAGGTGCAGTCAAGCATAATGTCTTTTTCATTTACAACCCATTGATAATTACGAACCAGTTCCTTAATTTGCTGGGCAACATTAAATGTTTTTTTGTTCATAATATCTTCATTGCGATCTAATGAGGCAAGAAGCAATAATTGTTTTGTCAATGTCGAAAGCCTGCTAATTTCACCGTTTATGACAGAGATGTATTTTGTTTTTTCTTTATATTCAAGTGATTCTTTCTCCAATAAATTGGTATACCCTTTTATATTAGATAAGGGGGATTGGATGTCATGAGAAATGTTTGAGATGAATTCTTTTCTCATCTCATCCAATTGTTCTAATTTACGCGACATTTGCAAAAAACTTTGTGATAATTCCCCTAATTCATCACTGCGATTAATATCAAGCTCAACATGAAAGTTTCCTTTCGCAAGTGACTTTGTGGCCGCTGTTAATTTCGATATCGGCTTCACTAAATATTTTGTACTGACAACTACCATCAAGATGCTTATCACAATCATTAATACGAGAAGCCAGCCAAATAAAATATGCATCTCATTAAAAAGAAGCTTAATATCAGGTCTAATAAAAAGAGCATAGTTAATGCCATTATGCTTTAAAGGGACACCTATTGTATTCTTAAGTTCATTTGCAAAAAAGCCTGTCACAAAGGTTTTTTGTGGATAATGGATAATACCATGATAAATATCACCGTTTAATACTTGCTCTTTAGTGGAAGGAGAAAGGGTATTATCCCTGAACTTTGCTCCAAAATAGGATTCCTTTCCTGAATCGTCTGCCAGATAAATTTGATATCCTATGGCAGAAAGGTTCTCGAGGTACTCCTTCAGACTGATATTCGGATGTTCTTCAGCAAATGCAGTTATATCCAGGGCAATTTTTGTGATTTTTTGATCATTATAGGGTTTTAATGTTTGCTGATAATAAGCATTTGAGATTAAAAAAGCTAAGATTCCGCTTAAAATCATGATTCCTGTTGTAATCACAACAAATTTCACATAAAGAGACTTCATCCACGTTTTGCCTCCAATAAATAACCAATCCCGCGTACTGTCTTAATTTGAAAATCATCCGTCAGTTTAGAAAAACGATCCCTCAATCTTTTTACATGGACATCTACAGTCCTTTCATCCCCTTCATAATCCAAACCCCAAATATGTTCAATAAGATGGTCCCGGGAAAACACCTGCATAGGATTTGAAATGAAAATATACAATAGTTCGAACTCCTTTAAGGGTAAAAATATCGTTCGGTCTCCAATTTGAACTTCATAGCTTTTTTTGTTTATAGTCGTATGTCCAATACGAAAAATTGATTCATCAGGCTGTTTATCATAACGTCGAAGCAATGCTTTGATTCGAAAGAGTAACTCCTTTGGTTCAAAAGGCTTGACCATATAGTCATCAGTTCCGGAATGAAAACCTTTTTCCTTATCCTCAATTTGATTCTTAGCCGTTAACAGGATGATTGGAATGTCATGCACATCACGAATCTTTCTCGTCAAGGCATAACCGTCCATATAAGGCATCATCACATCCACAACTGCTAAATCACATTTTTTATTACTTAAGATGCTCAAAGCTTGTATACCATCCTGAGCCTCGTATACCTTATACCCTGCTGCAGATAAATGAACATCTACCAGCTTTAAAATATGGATATCATCATCGACAATTAGAATATTCGTCATTTAAGATACTCCCCATGCAAAAAATAGAAATCACTAATAGAATATCCGGTAATAAGCTGCACATCAAGTATCAAAGGTTAATCGATCCTTCTGTTCACTTTATTTACAAGCTCAATTATTTTTTAATCAACCCTAAAAAATTTCAAAATAAAG
>NZ_BCUY01000121.1 GCF_001591465.1 Cytobacillus firmus NBRC 15306 | reverse complement strand
CAGGATTAAACGCTCCAACAATCTCTTGGTAATAAAGAGGTATAATAGGAGCATCCTCCGCTACAAAAGCTTGTATTTCCTTAATTAAACTTAGACGTTCATTTTCATCGTATGTCTGTTTAAGTTTTTCCCCCAATTGGTCAAACTCAGGGTTCTTGTACCCCCCAATATTGACAGACCCAATAGCTGGATCGGAATGAAATAGATCATTCATTCGATCTGGAAATAGCTGCATGGTGTTGGACCAGCTCCAGACACCGAGGTCGTAATCTCTGCCTTTGCTGACATCAAAATCAGGCCACATTAATGAGTCTACTGTAGTTGAATCCATTGCTTTTACAGCATTTTTGATTCCTACTTCATTTAATGCTTCAGATATTAATTCAGCAGTTCTGATTCTAATTGGGTTGCCTGAATAAACCAAAGTCGTTAAGTCAATTTTTTTCCCTTCTTGGTCTTCTCTAAATCCATCACCGTCTTTATCAATAAAACCAGCTTCCTCTAGAATTTGTTTGGCTTTTTCCTTATCAAAAACTGGCTTTAAGTCAGAATTAAAATAGGAAGAGGACGGATGAATAAATCCAGGGCTCCCTACTTCTGCGTAGCCAAGTAGCACTGTTTTTACCAAATTTTCTTTATCAATGGCAAAATCAATAGCTTGACGAAATGCGGTTTCCGTCATAGGGTATTTCTCTGCATTAATTTGAAACAGGCTTGTACTGTATCCTGGCCCCCTTACAACTTTCAAAGCAGGGTTGGAACTAAATTGTTCTACAAGTTCAGGAGATATACTTGACGAAATTACATCCAGCTCGCCTGCCTGAAGGGCATTATACATTGCAGTTGTATCTTCAATGATCGGGAATATTAATTCATTTATTGGCGGAGCACCTTTGAAATAATCTTCGTTTGATTTCATTTTGTAGTACTGGCCAGATTTGTGTTCTTCCAGAATATAAGGCCCACTTCCAAGTGCATTGGTTTCATCATCAGGAGTACTTACTTCAGACCAGATATGTTGTGGTAGAATTGGCAAATCTGCAAGAGGCTGAATCATGAAGTTGGGGTCAGCCTGCGATAAATTTAATGTTATACCAGTTTCACCGCTTACCTCTATGGACTTTATTGTTTTTAATGGATTCGTAAATCTGGATTTCGGATATTTGATGAAATATTCCATTGTGAATTTAACATCATCTGCAGTAAGAGGTTTACCATCGTGCCACTTTACGTTATCATGCAGAGTCAGCTCATAGGTTAGACCATCTTTGCTAACTTTAAAATCCTTTACCAACCAAGGTTCCGGCTTATTATTTTCATCTAAATTAAACAGTGTATCGTACAGTAAATTGACCAAATCTAACCCTGGATACCCTGTAACATACGTATAAGGGTTTAATCCATTCTCATCTTTTGAAATGCCGACTTTTAACGATTGCACTTTCTCTTCGGCTAGAACAAGGTTGAAACTTGATAGAAGTAACAATATTATTATTCCAACACTAAAAAATGATCTTTTCATTTTCACTCCCCCTATTTAGTAGTGATCTAGATTATCTATTTGATTAGTTCTTGTAAGTGGAAGTTTCCTTCTCTTCTGTATGCTTCGGCAAGGGCAAAATGCCCATGAGTTGCCAGACCATGATAAACATGAACAGCTTTGTCTAACACTCTATGCATTGCTCTTCCTTTTTCTTGATGGTTTTTTAATTGGGAATAACCAGGTGATAAAATTTCTACTGTTTTGGAATCAAGAATTTCATCAAAATGCATACCGCTAAATTCCATTTGACTTTCAAGCATGTCCATTGCCTTTTCTTTTTTCTCCCAAACTTGAGAAATATCAACGACAGTATTTGGGTGATGAGGTGTCATGTAGTAGATGGTCGGAATGGGGTGTGGGGATAAACCGGGAGTTTCTTCTAATGCAAAATCTCTGCTTGCAAGTGCAATAGATTCAAGCAAAAGGGTCATAGCTGGCCTACGGTCAGGATCTAAATCATGGAAGGAATGCTCTGGATCTTGGGTGATAATAATATCTGGCTTAACTTCACGTATCAACTTAATCAACTTAATTTTGGACTCCTTACTTAAATCCACAGTCCCATATTCAAAATTCAAGAAAGAAATCTTGACCCCCAATATCTCTGCAGCATTTCTAACTTGGGGCTGGCTTGTTTCCCTGCAAAGCATAATGCTAGCATATGACTCTCCCCCATTTAAAACATTTTTAGCTAATGCTCCACCGCATTCAACTACTTCCATACCATAAACACCAAGAAATAAAATTTTTTTACCTTTTGACATTACCCTACCTCCTTATAATGTTCAGTACAGTACCCCGCTATCGTATATTGGGTATTAAAAACTATAATAATACTGAATTATCATTTTGTAAATAGAGAATTTTTAGAAAATTATTTATTTTTAGTATTCAGATATTTTTTGGCATGGCTTGTTTACTGTTTACATATCATGTAGCAAATAAAGAGGAGTTGATAATTTTGGGAATATACCAGTTATTTGTTCTAACAACAATAGCTTCTTCGGCTATCGCAGCCATTATTTTATCCATAAAATTCAGACACAAATTATCAAAAATGCAAGCAATGGTTATCACAATGGCAATGGGAATGAATATAGGTTTAACAGCCGGAGTCTTGTTTGGAACATATTATCAAGGAGATTTGTATACTTCTACATTGGTTTCTGCTGGAATTGGGGTTATTGCAGGATTAGCTAGCGGAATAGCATTTGGTATCCTTCCTTCATTAGAAGGGTTTATGTCAGGTTTAATGGGGGGAATGATGGGAGCCATGCTTGGTGAAATGGTTTCCCAGAATCAAGCTTTCACCATGTTAAATATTTTACTCACTCTGACAACAAGTTCACTATTACTATATAATATCCTATCAGCAAAGAGCTCTATTGATGAAAAAAAATGGTTTTTAAAGCCTGTTTTAACTTTTGTCCTTCTTTTTTCCTTTCTTTATTTTGGAAATCAGCTAGATAAAAGCAAAGCCTTCTCTAACTTTAGCTCTTCACAGGCCGGGCAGGATCATAGTGAGCATGGAAATACTAAAAACTTGAATGCTAATGAAATCGTTTTAACTGTTCATCCTTCAAAGTTTTCCTATGACCCTTCAGAAATAACGCTTAAAAAAGATAAGGAAGCTTCTCTTATATTAAAAAATCTTGATAATACGGATCATGACATTGAAATAAAGGAAATAGCTATTAAGACTGAAAACAATCAACATGGTAACCATGGCACTGCGCAGGCTGATTTTCATCTCCATGCATCTGGAAAAAGTGAAGCCACTCTGACATTTACACCTCTTAAGTCTGGGGTATTTGAATTCTATTGTTCTATTCCTGGTCATAAAGAAAATGGCATGATAGGTACAATTACAGTAAATTGAGAAAGGCCATCCCTTCTGTATTGCAAGAGGGATGGCTTTTCTTTTACTATTTTCAAATTAGAATGTTCAAATTACTTTTACATAATGATATCATTCATATTTTGGAATTGCTCTTTATCTGCATCTCGATAATTTTTGTGCTTTTTTATGTACACAACCAATAAAACCACACATGTATATTCATCTGCACCATTATCAAAATGCACAATAATTTACTATTAAAGCAATAAATTTCCTCGACAATTCTATTAAAGACTCCAGTACGTAATGGTATCAAGTACTCCAATTATAAGCATTATGATACCTGTAATTTTTTGAACAATAGCCCCTATTCTTCTCCCCTTTTTCAAAAACTTCCCTCCTAGCTCTAGATACCAAATCAGAAATACAGAAATAATTAGAGGAAGAGAAGTCCCTATTGCAAAGATTGGAGGCAATATCATCCCATAATTTACTGAGAGTGCCATTGGCATCAGAGTGACAAAGAATAACACAAACATTGTAGGACAAAAACCAAGGCTAAAGCTAACTCCCATAAAGAAGGCTCCAAATCTCCCTTCCTTTTGAAAGCTCTTAAAAAAATCCCCTAGTGATATTGATTTCCTGAATTTAATGAACCCCAGTAAGAATAAACCGATCAAAATAAACATTGGTCCAATAATTCTCCTTATCCAAGGAAAATAAACGGTCAAAGAAGTCTTAATTTCACTGCCGAATATCCAAACTAATAAACCAAAACCAGAAAATACAGCTATTTTACCCAACGTAAAATACAAAACTTCTTTCCAAGCGATATTTTTTTGTATAGATCTGCTTCCATATAATGTAATTGCCCCCAAATTCCCGGTGAATTGACAGGGTGCCAGTGCCCCTACAAGTCCCAATATAAAAGCTGATATTATGGGAATGTCTTTAGTGCTCAAACCAATATTAATTAAAGGCTGGCTAAAAAAGTTGCTTATTATGCTGAAAAATTCATACATTTATAATACCCCTATTCTTGTATGACAATGCCAAATCCATTTGCTGAAAAAAATGAAAATCCTATTTTGTTCACTCATCATTCATAACATTTAATTATGAAGATTTTATGAAGAAATACAATATTTAAGGTATTTATAGAAAAAGGAAAAGTAACCTCCTGTGTCTTTAAACGAATTTTATTTTTACTAATAGAGTGGGGGTTATGTGTTGAAAAAAATATCGTAATATAATTAAAAAAGCCGATCTTTGAATGTTCAAAAATCAGCTTCAACCTTTCTAAAGGAAAAGTGTAGATAAAAAAATGCAGCCTATCAGCAGTTAAGGATATAAATCATCCTTCATTTCCACTTACTTCCTCAGCGTCCCAATAATATTCACTGAAAATCTCCGCAAACGCTTCAATAGAATGATCAAGTTCAGTGTTGTTATTTTCTACTCCCCCAAACTCAAGCAGCATGGACTGGCTGGAAAGGTCTTGGTTATAAACTCCGTTCCCATCGTCTTTTGTTTTAATAAATACACCTCTGCTAATCCCTGGATACTTTTCTTCTAGTTTTTTGTTTAATTCTTTAGCTAATGCAAGGTTCCTTTCGTAGTTTATATTTTCCTTCCCGACTATAAAAAATAATCTTGCAAATGGCTTACCGTTTATCATAGTAGTTGTTAGTTTCTTTGGCTGGGAGTCTCTGTGAATATCAATAAGATAATTAATGGAAGAGTTTTGGGCCATTACCTCTTTTACTGTTTCTCTTGATAGAGCATAAGAATAATTATAATTCCAATTTTTCTTTTTCAATTCTTCTGTAACATTAGATGTACTATGATTTGCTCCTATCCCTCGTTTCATTAATTCATCTTTCAGCTTTTTACCCACGGCTATAATATTTTTACTTTCATTTAAACTTACAGCTTCATTAGCCGTTTTTTTTCCGGGAAGTAAAGGCAAAAAGGCCTCCCAGCTGTGTGAATGATAAATATACGCAACATCTTTTCCGGTTTTAGTGATTGGTGAAGCTCCCTTTTCTTCTGTACCTTTTGGTTGATCTTGGTCTTTTTCTGCCTGCTCTTTCTCTTTCAACAGCATCTCCAACGGTGGAGCTGATTCAATAGGCAACGTGGTAAGGTCTGTTCCGAGACCTGCAATGGCAATTTCGGTGTTAAAAGTAGAGAATCCAGGTATTTCTCTGCCAAGAAAAGTCCGAATGTCTTCTGGCCAAATATTTGTAAAGGTGAGAAATACAACTTGGGAAATGGAGGGCTCTTCTTCTTCCGTAATACTTGATTTTAGCGGACCTATTTCAGTAGACATTAGCCTTAGAAAGAAATTAGTATGCACTTTTTCACTAGTAGCTGTTATTATGGAAGAATTTAATCTTTCTTTTAAATCAAGAAAGTTTATAAAAAATGTAATACTAAAAATCAAGAAAAATAGGGATAAATAAATCCAGTGAACTCGTATAAACAAAATAGATGTATTCTTCCTTTCTTTCATTTGTACCCCTCCGTTCTATTTATTCTGTTTTCTACTCAGAATATATGAACAGAAGAAGGATAATAGAATAGAATCTAGGAAGAACTTTTAAATCTAATAGAGTTTGTATTTTTTCACTGTGATGAGCGGGCTTTTCATTTTGATTTCAATTCATACAAACAAAAACAGGCACCTCAGGTGCCTGTTTATTGCTTATTGTACCATTTGACGGCAAGCATCTGCGCATTTAAAGCAAGCATCTGCACATTTTTGACAATGTTCATGTTGATGTTTCTTGCATTCGTTTCCACATGCTTCACAAATTTCGGCACAAAATTGACATATCTGTTTTATAAAGGGGCTATTGGATTGCATCGTTTTTGCAGCAAAAGCACAAATATCTGCACAATCACGATCCATCCGGATACAGTCTACCATCATTTTCAAATCATCCTCGCGAAGGCATGCATCATAACAAATATTGCAGGCCTCCATACATTCAAGACATGCCTGAATGCATTGTTCATAGGTTTGGCTATACATAGGATCATCCTTTCCAATATTCTAATTCATTAAATAGATTCCCCCTGCTTTAAGAAAATAAACTGCATAAAAAATGCATAATTTTGTATAGCCTCATTCAACAATGTACTTGTATTTAATTATTTTGCCCTAAAGTAAGTTTTCGGACAACCGTACCCATTAATGGAATATTATCTACTATAACTAGTCCTGATAGATCTATATTATGTAGTGTATCCCGGTTAATATTGGCTCCCCAAAGCCTAACTGTTAATGGATTAAGCGCGTCCATTAACACTCCTGCAAGAGGGTTGCTGCTTCTCATATGCTCAATCATAAAAATCTCTCCTTCAGGCTTACATACTCTTTTAAGTTCCTTTAACCCTTTTACCGGATCAGGAACAGAGCAAAACACACAGGTTGAAACGATAGAGTCGAAAGTATTGTCAGGGAATGGAAGGACTTGGATATCAGCATTCATCAAATTCACTTTAAAATCTACTTGTAATTTTTTTTTCTTCTTCCTTGCTAAGTTGAGCATTCCTTCACTAAAATCTACGCCAGTTAAGGAATTAATATCTTTTGGATAATATTTAAGGTTTATTCCTGTTCCGATCCCTACCTCCAGAATGTCTCCTCTGACATTGGCCAATAGACTATTTCTCCATTCATCCTTAATCATCTTATCCATCCAGTCATAGAGAAGAGAAATTCTGTCATATCTTTGTATGATCACTTCATTTCTTGAAATATCCATTTCTTCACACCTATCTTTTTGAGATTAGTTTCTCAAAAAAGTATGGATTTTTAATGGATTTGAAGTCTCCATTGTAGCAGGAAATGATTAGGGGGTTTTCGGGTTATAAAAACGGTTGATCTCCTTACAATGATTAGGAGTCTGCCTGTACTTTGTGATCCTCAAAGAATTATTTGTTAACCGATAGATATCCTTTTTAAAGAATTCACTATTATCTCTATTAAAAAAGCCGAATATATACAAGAGAAAAGGCTTGTATACATTGGCTTTGCTAATATGCTTTAAATATCTAATAACTTCTACTCAATTGGTGCTAGTTCACTTTCAATGATCCATTTGTGATTATCTACTTTTTCGCCGGTTGTGGTAGTAAAGTCAAGCATATAGACATTAGTTTCGACCGCTGATTCAATGACCGCTTTTGCTCCGTCCATACCTTCCATATGATCTGCAATAAGGGTAACTTCTGTACCAGGTTTAAGAGGCTCTTCCCCAGCGTATTCAATTTCCTCATGGATGACCCATTTATGATCTTTTACCGGCTCTTCTCCAGTCGTAGGATAATACGTAACAGAGTAAGCAGTAGTCTCATATGCTCCTGCAATGGTTGCTAGCGCACCTTTCATGCCTGGCATATGATCTGCTTCAATTATGGCCTGACTGCCGATTTCAAAAGCTGGATTCTCAGCTTCTTCAAGTTCATCAGGAACGTCACCTGAACTTGACATTGTCTCAGCAAAATGAACTTCAATTTTTTCTTTGATTTCTAAAGCATTAAGGCGCACTTCATTAAGCAGTCCTTCGATCTCTTCCGAGGAAGCATTTGGTTTGTCTGTATTTTTAGTTATGGCCTCTAAATGCTTTTCCGTAGCGTTTAAACGATTAAGTAGATCGTCAATTTCTTCTTTATATTCCTTGTATCTCTCTACCTCTTCAGCAGATAAAGGGGGTTCTTCAAGGGATGCTCTAATTCCCTTTATCTTAACGATAATAGCATTCACTTTTTTGTCTATTTTAGCTAGATTCTTCTCAACGGTCGATTCAGCTTTAACTTGTGCACTGTTTTGCATTTTGACTCCCATATTGTGGGCATCTGCAGAAACTCCCCCAGCTGAAAAAACGATTCCGAGCGATGCCAAACCTAATCCTGATATTTTTAAAATTTTGTTGGTCATTGTCTTCC
>NZ_BCUY01000120.1 GCF_001591465.1 Cytobacillus firmus NBRC 15306 | reverse complement strand
ACAAGCTTGTGACCTCGAGGGGGAGGCGCTGGAGCTAGACAGTTATCGAAATTCAAAGTTTCCTAATTTAAAATATTTTGGAATAGAAAAGGGAGCTACAGAACTGTACTCCCTTTTCCTTGAATATAAGAAGTATACTTATCTCACTTGTAAAGCACCTTATTTAAATTCTACAGTTGCCAGTAAATCAGATCCTGTTGGATGCGGCTTGAAGCCTGTGATATCAGCTTTACCCGCAAGGATTGGTCTTGAGTGAACAAGCGGAATCCATGGAGCATCTTCTTTGATCAGAACCTGAGCCTCTTTGTAAAGTTTTTCACGCTCTGCCTGGTCTGCACTAGCCTGAGCTTTTACAAGCAGTTCATGCACTTCAGGGTTTTCGTAGTAAGTGTAGTTGTTGGAGCCGATGCTGTCCTGGTCAAGGAGCACATATAGGAAGTTATCAGCATCCCCATTGTCGCCAGTCCATCCTAATAGGAATGTATCAGCTTCACCATTTTTTGCTTTATCCAGGTAAGTACCCCACTCATAAGTAACGATTTTTGCCTTTACGCCGATTGCGTCAAAGTTGGCTTGAAGTGCTTCAGCTACTTTTTGTCCATCCGGCATATATGGTCTAGGAACCGGCATTGCCCATAGCTCCATTTCAAAACCATCTTCATATCCTGCTTCTTTTAAAAGTTCCTTGGCCTTCTCAGGGTCAAACTCATAATCCTTAACGTCATCATTGTAACCCGCTACAACTGAAGGCATTGGGTTTTTCGCAGGCTCAGCTGCACCGGCATAGAATGCATCAATAAGAGCTTGCTTATCAACTGCATAGTTCAATGCCTGACGGACTTTTTTATCTTTTAATGGTCCGCGTGTGCTTGTCAATCCAAGGTAAGCTACGTTTAATGATGGACGTTCAAAAGTTTGAAGATCCGGATTTCCATCGATTTGGCCAACATCACTGAAGTTAACACCATCGATTAAGTCGACTTCGCCTGTAGCCAGGGCGTTCAGACGCGCAGAGTTTTCAGGGATGACACGGAAGATAACCTCATCAAGCTTTGGAAGGCCTTCCTGCCAGTATTCTTCATTTTTTACAAGAGTGATGCGATCGTTTGCTTTGTATTCTTTAAATACAAATGGACCTGTTCCCACCGGGTTGTGAAGGAATTTTTCCCCATGCTTTTCAATCGCAGCCGGGCTTGCAATTCCAAATGGAGACATCGCAAGGTTCTTTAAGAATGGTGCAATTGGCTTGTTTAAAGTAAACTCAACTGTGTAATCATCTACAGCTTTCACTTCAGAGATTTTATCCCCAAACTGAGAGTTATAGTAATAGAACTGCTCAGCGTTTCCTGCTTTCCATCTTTCAAAGTTGAAGACAACCGCTTCGGCATTAAAGTCAGTTCCATCGTGGAACTTTACGCCTTCACGAAGCTTTAATGTATGCTTTAGCCCGTCTTCACTCATTTCCCATTTAGTAGCAAGGCCAGGCTGAATTTCCGTATCCTGCTCACCAAATTCAATCAGAGTTTCATAGATGTTTTTTGTAACTTTAAAAGACTCACCTTCTGTTGTAATAGCGGGATCAAGTGAAGTAGAATCACCGCCGCGGCCAAATACTAATGTGCCGCCTGATGACGTTTCTTCTGTATCTGTACCTTTCTCTTTATCCTTTTCGTCTTTCGTTCCGCTGCTTGAGTTGCTGCTGCAGCCGGCAAGAGCCAGTGACAGTAACAAAGCTGCAACCAGGAACCAAATGCCATTGCGCTTCTTCATTGTTTTCCCCCTTTTTTCTTTTGCCGGTATCGGCTGTTTACATATTTATCATCCATGCAGTTCTGCCTTTATAGCTCAGCTATAGAGATGGCAGGCTGCAAAGTGACCCGGTTCAATTTCCTTCAGCAGCGGCCTATCTGTTTTGCAGATTTCCATGCATTCTTTACATCTAGTATGAAAGGCACATCCAGCTGGCGGATTCTGCGGACTTGGAATGTCCCCAGTTAATAGCTCCCTGTCTTTCTTTAAAGTCGGGTCAGGGATGGGAACTGCACCAAGCAATGCCCTTGTGTAAGGATGCAGCGGCTTATCGTAGAGCTGGTCAGACGTTGTGATCTCTACTAATCTTCCAAGATACATAACACCAACTCTATCACTGATATGTTTAACTACCCCTAGATCATGGGCAATGAATATATACGTCAGCTGAAATTCTTTTTGAAGATCTTCCAGCAGGTTGAGCACCTGTGATTGAATGGATACATCAAGTGCTGAAACAGGCTCATCTGCAATGATCAGCTTAGGCTTGGTCATCAATGCTCTTGCGATTCCAATCCTCTGCCTTTGGCCTCCGCTGAATTGGTGCGGATACCGTTTGGCATGGTAGCTGCTGAGGCCGACAACCTCCAGCATCTCTCTTACCCGCTGTTTACGCTCTTCTTTGTTCCCTATGCCGTGGACAATGAGAGGCTCCTCCAAAATCTGCTCAACAGTATGGCGGGGATTTAACGACGCAAACGGATCCTGGAATACCATCTGCATTTCCTTTCTCATCTTGCGCATTTCCGCTGAGTTTAGGGAAGTCAGATCCTTGCCTTCAAAAACCACTTTCCCCTCTGTCGGTTCAATCAGGCGCATCAGCATTCTTCCTGTGGTTGATTTACCGCAGCCAGATTCACCTACAAGGCCAAGCGTTTCCCCTTTGTTAACGAAAAAGGTGATATCATCAACCGCTTTCACATCACCCTGTTTTCTTCCAAACAGGCCGCCTGTCACGGGGAAATATTTCTTTAACTGATTAACTTCCAACAGCACTTCGGTCATCAATGACACCCCCAGACTCATGCAGAAAACAGCGCACTGTATGCTGTTCTGCACTATTGGCATTATAAAGCGGAGGACTTTCCGTCATGCACCGGTCATGGACAAATTCACAGCGTGCTGCAAAACGGCATCCAGTCTTGATGGAGCCCGGTTTAGGCACATTTCCCGGAATCGAATATAATCGCTCTTTTTTCTCTCTTACATCAGGCACTGATTGAAGAAGTCCCCGGGTATAAGGATGCTTTGGATTTTTGAATATCTCTTCTACAGGAGCTTCCTCCACTATTTTCCCGGCATACATGACAATTACCCTCTCACATACTTCCGCTACTACCCCGAGATCATGAGTAATCATGACTATGGCTGTGTCGAGCTTTTCATTAAGATCCTTCATAAGGGATAATATCTGGGCCTGGATGGTCACGTCCAAAGCAGTTGTCGGCTCATCTGCAATCAGAAGCCGAGGATGGCAGGACAATGCCATGGCAATCATTACCCTCTGCCTCATTCCCCCTGACAGCTGGTGGGGATATTCCTTTACTATCTGCTCTGCCCTAGGCAGGCCAACAAGCTTAAGCATTTCAACAGCCTGCTGGATTGCAGCCTTCTTATTTAACTTCTTATGTAATTTGATTCCTTCTGTCAGCTGATCTCCTATTGTAAATAACGGATTCAATGAAGTCATCGGCTCCTGAAAAATCATAGCCACTTCATTTCCCCTTATTTCACGCATTCTTTTTTCTGATGCTTTTACGAGATCTTCTCCATCTAAAAGAATTTCACCGCCAACAATTTTTCCCGGGGGCTGTGGAATCAGCTTCATAATGGATAGAGATGTAACACTCTTCCCGCAGCCTGATTCTCCTACTATCCCCAGAATTTCACCCTTGTTGACCGAGAAGCTGATATCATCCACAGCCGGAACTTCTCCATCTGAAGAGAAAAAGGATGTCCTTAGCTGTTTTACATCTAAAACTGGAGCTTGAGTCACACGGATACTCCCTTCCTGATCGTCCGTTTCTATGAAATGGGACATATTTAACAATTTTGGACCTTAGGTCACTATCTTTTTTTCATTCTATAAAAAAAGATTGGTTAAGTCTACTCATTTTTCTAAATTATTTAAATATAGTAAACATTATATATTTTTAGATCTGGTTTTTTAAGTAATATCCTACTAATAATTATGAAAAAGTTGGAGATTAATGACCGTTATTTGCAGGCAGCTGTTTTAACACTATAGTAATTTAACGCATTGCTATCAAAAAGCACACACAAAAGCCGGCCCTGTAATAGAGCCGGCTTTTAAACCTAATTTTCAAGCTGCTGAACTTGAAAAAGCTTATAATAATTCCCCTGTTTTTTCATTAATTCGTCATGGCTTCCCGCTTCAGAAATTTCACCATGCTCTATCAGAATAATTCTATCTGCATGTGTGATGGTGGAAAGGCGATGAGCCACGATAAAAGTCGTGCGGTCTTTAGCCAGCTTTTCCAACGCTTCCTGTATCAGATGTTCACTCTCCAGATCAAGGGCTGAAGTGGCTTCATCAAGCACAAGGATCGGCGGATTTTTCAAAAAGATTCTCGCAATGGCAATTCGCTGCTTCTGCCCTCCAGACAGTTTCACACCTCGCTCGCCAACCTTGGTATCATAGCCTTCAGGCAAGTTCATAATAAATTCGTGGGCATTTGCAGCCTTGGCAGCTTCTATTACTTCCTCTTCAGTGGCATCGGGTTTGCCGAGAAGAATGTTAGTTTTGACCGATTCACTGAACAAAATATTATCCTGAAGCACCATCCCGATTTTATCGCGAAGGCTCCTTACTTTAAACGAACGGATATCTGTGCCATCAAGCAGTATTCTGCCTTCATTCACATCGTAAAAACGCGGAATCAGCCCTACCAAAGAGGACTTCCCTCCTCCGCTCATACCTACAAGGGCAATCGTTTCCCCTGCCGATACATCGAGATTGATTTCCTTTAATACCGGAGGCTCATTCTCATTGTAGGAAAAGCTCACTTCCTCAAATTGGATATGCCCTTTAACATCCCGGCATTGGATGGCATCAGGTGAATCGTCAATATCATATTTCTCATCAATTAACTCAAATACCCGATCCATGGATGCGATTGATTGGGTTAAGGTGGTTGAAGAGTTAACAAGCCTTCTAAGCGGGCCGTACAATCTATCTATATAAGCGACAAATGCCATCATGACACCGAGGGAAATATCTCCCTGGATAACCTGATATCCTGAATACCCAATGACTAAAAGCGGTGAAATATCTGTAATGGTGTTAACCACTGCAAATGCTTTTGCATTCCACCTCGTGTGGTCGATCGCTTTTGTCAGGAAATTCTTATTTTGCGCATCAAATTGGGATTGCTCATAATCCTCAATGGCAAAGCTTTTAACAACTGCCATCCCCTGAACACGTTCATGAAGATAGCCCTGTACCTCTGCAAGAGCCTGTGAACGGGCCCTTGTCAGCTTTCTGAGGTTCCCAAAAAAGTATTTAACCGAAAAGGCATAAAATGGAAATAACAGCAGTGACACAATCGTCAGCGTAACGTCCATATTCAGCATAATGACAACTGCAATTAAAATGGTTGCCACATCAAGCCATAAATTCATTAAACCAGTTACGACGAATGTTTTGGTTTGCTCAACATCATTTATGACCCTGGAGATAACTTCCCCTGTTCTGGTATTTGCATAGAATCGGAAGCTTAACTTTTGAATGTGGGTAAAAAGCTTATCCCGGATATCATATAGAATTTTGCTTGCCACCCACTGGGCAAAATATTGGCGGTAATACTCAATTGGCGGGCGGGCGATGACAAATAAAGCAATCATCACAGCCATAACCATTAACAGTGTGCTGTTCTTATCGCTCTGGCTCAATGCATCATTGCCAATAATATCATCTATTACATACTTAATCAGAAGCGGAATCAAAAGCGGAATGGCAAATTTAATGATGCCTATGATAATGGTTCCGATAATCTGAAGCCGATACGGCTTAACGAATTTCAAATATCTTTTTATACTGTCCAACCGGATCGCTCCCCCTCTCTGTCTCATTCCCTGTTATTTTCTTAAACTTACCCCTAAACCCGGCAATCATGCAGATTCTGGACAAAATAAAAACCTGCTGACTCAAGGTCCAACAGGCGTTTTTTCGGCATTCAGCCCTTTTTTAGCGTCTGTAAGTAAGATAGCGTTCATACCATATATCAATAAAGTCGGGTGCAAAAGGACCTTTTCTCTGACGGATCCAATGGATGAGGTTGTCCACATTTGATTTAAGGATGCTGTCAATCACATCGGGATAATTCATTTCCTGACGGTGCCGTTCATATTCGTCTTCGTCAAGCAAATTGAATGTCATGTCCGGATATACTTTAATATCGAGATCATAATCAATATACTTTAACGCTTCTCCATCAAAAATAAATGGTGAACTAATATTACAGTAATAATAAACACCATCTTCCCGAATCATTCCAATCACATTAAACCAGTGCTGAGAATGAAAATAACAAATGGCTGGCTCTCTTGTCACCCATGTTCTTCCGTCAGATTCTGTTACGATTGTCCGGTCATTTCCGCCAATCACTAAATTTTGTGTCCCTTTTAATACGGTTGTTTCCTCCCAGACGCGGTGGATATGCCCATTATGTTTATAGCTGTGTATTTGCATTGGTTCGCCTTCGATGGGTACCGCCATTCTTTTTCCCCTACTTTCCTTCCGGAAGCTTTGCAACCTGATAATACTTTTTTGGCGCCTTTAATAGGCTTCCTCCCCTTCATGGCCGTGCAAACTGCACAGCATGACTCAATAATATCCAAAAGAAAAAGGCAACAAAGTACGATTCCTGTTTTCTACTATTATAACGGTAAAAGGAAATTTTTAAAACAAAGAGCCATTGAAATGTATCAACGGCTGTAAAAAAAGGATTTTATAGCTTATTTTATAGGTATAGAAGACAACGAAAGAGGATAGAGAGTTTATCTTTAAACGGTTACATTTACTTTCTGATAGGAGCGGATGACCTCTTCGGTCTGTTCCTCAAATATACGATGAATTTGTTTGAGCTCTTCTTTCATTCTGACAATTTCATACTGTACACTTTCAAGCTCCGTTTCCTGCTGAATTGCTTTTAATTCCTCTTCAATCTCCTGGCAGCGCTCCAGCTCGCTCTGCAGGTAAAGAAGCTTTTCCATCGTTTTCATCTGTTCTGAAACTAAACTGTTAAAGTTCTCCATATTTGCACCACCGTCCCCATTATTTTTCCTATTTCTATAATTTCGCTGTACCTTTTTTTAACCCTTTGACTAGTTATGTTGACTTTATGGAAGTTTTGTCGAAGGGGGAGAGCATGATGACAATCAGCACAAAAAAAGAAGCCGCCTTTTCCATTTAAAAGGCGGCTTCTTTCTTTAGATGTAATTAGCGGCTTTGTTTGCCGGCATTTTGACCTTTGCGAGCTTCAGCTTGCTGGTTTTGCTGTCTTACTTCAGCAGCATTTGTTTCGCTGGCAAATTCAGTACCGAATTGGCCTTGGCCAGCAGATTGTGCGTTTTGTTGTCTCACTTCTTGAACATTAGTTCCAGCTTGAGTTTGGTTTGGTTGTTTAGCCATTATAATCACCTCCACGCTCATTAATTTAACCGGGAGCGGAGGAAACTATCCAACTTTTTTAAAAACCAAAAATATCCATATTTTATTAAACCAGCAGGGAAATGCCGCCATCCACAATAATCGTCTGTCCGCGAATCATGCTGGATTCCTCACCTAATAGAAACATAACAGTATTTACCATATCTTCAATTTCAACCATACGTCCTGCAGGTGTTTTGGTTTTTGCTTCTTCGAGAAGCTCTGCACGGTTAGGGAAATGTTTTAAAGCTTCAGTATCTACTGCACCGCCTGAAACAGCGTTTACGACAATATTTTTAGGAGCCAGTTCAACAGCCAGGTAACGTGTCAATGCTTCCAATGCTGCCTTGGAAACTCCTACAGTCGTATAGTTTTCCAGATAGCGGATCGATCCCAGCGAGCTGATGCTTACAATTTTTCCGCCGCCGCTTTTCTCCATTAGCTTTGCAGCTTCCTGACCGCAGAAAAGCAGGGCTTTGCTGTTAATATTCATCGTCCAGTCCCAATGAGATTCTTCCAGTTCCATTGCCGGACGCAAAACCCCGGAAGCTGCATTGTTGACAAACACATCGAGCCTTCCAAATTCACGGTCAATCTCTGCGAAAAGTCCTTTAATTTTTTCTACATCCCCCACGTTTGCTTTTACAACCAGGACTTTTCTTCCAAGCGCCTCAATTTCGGCTGCTGTTTCATTTGCAGCCGACTTGCTGCGTGCGTAATTGATGACAATATCATAGCCTTCTTTGGCAAGCCTGATGGCTGTTGCCTTTCCAATTCCTCTGCTGCTTCCTGTTACCAGTGCTACTTTTTGTGTCATGATTCAATTTCCTTTCTGTTATGTATTTCTGTTGTTTAGGGATTTTTATCCCGGGAATTTATAAACAAAACACCTTGCCGATTTTATTTTAGCTTTTTCCATC
>NZ_BCUY01000119.1 GCF_001591465.1 Cytobacillus firmus NBRC 15306 | reverse complement strand
ACTAAAATTCTGTTGCCTAAAGCCTGTTTCCAATGTTGCTACCTTGGCGACGCTTTTTATAATATCATAGAGTTTTATAAAAGCGCAATAGCTTTTTTATAAAAAATTCTTTTTGGCTGGGAGACTGGAGCAGGAGGTGTTTGAATACCGGATTGCAGCCACTTGGCTGGGATGCGCTTTTCCCTAAAAAGAGTATTCTTTTCCGCGGATTGAGGGTTCTTTTCCCTAATTTATGCGTTCTTTTCCCCGGTTTATGGATTCTTTTCCCTAATTACCGTTGTTCATTCCTCTTTTTAATTTTTTCTCTATTAAAAACCAGCTGTGCCGGGGTTCGGACTCAGAACCCCCTTTTCCCTCTTTCTCTGTCTGAACTCGCCCCAACTTCGGACTCAAAAACGACATTTTCCCCATCTTCTGTCCGAACCCACCCCCAGGATCACAAACCAGCCAACCGCACACCCGCTTGTCCAGCCCCGTAAAAAAAGCCCCAATCAGGGCTTTTCCAATCAAGTATTAGTTTTGTCTCCATGGGCTGAGGACTACGTTTGTCTGTGTGCGGTCTGGGCCGACTGAGAAGATGGATAATGGAATTCCTGTCAGCTGGGAAACGCGCTCCAGGTAGTGGCGGGCATTGGCAGGAAGCTCATCGAGTGATTTGCAGCCTGTGATGTCCTCTGTCCAGCCTGGAAGCTCTTCGTATACCGGCTCACATTCAGCCAGTACTTTTAAGCTTGCAGGGAATTCTTCGATTACTTCTCCGTTATAACGGTAAGCTGTACAGATTTTTAATGTCTCAATTCCAGTCAGAACATCGATGGAGTTAAGGGAAAGATCTGTGATTCCGCTGACACGGCGGGCATGGCGGACAACCACGCTGTCGAACCAGCCGACACGGCGGGCACGGCCAGTTGTTGTACCATATTCACGGCCGACTTCACGGATTTGATTTCCGATTTCATTATCAAGCTCAGTCGGGAATGGGCCGTCTCCTACACGAGTCGTATAGGCCTTTGATACACCGACAACATGCTTGATTTTTGTAGGGCCAACGCCAGAACCGATTGTTACGCCTCCAGCCACTGGGTTAGAAGATGTAACAAATGGGTATGTACCCTGGTCGATATCCAGCATAACTCCCTGCGCACCTTCGAAAAGCACGCGGCGGCCGTCATCCAATGCGTTGTTAAGCACAACAGACGTGTCGCAGACATAATGTTTGATCTGCTGGCCGTATTCGTAGTATTCATCCAGGATGTCTTCAATTTTGAATCCTTCTGTTTCATAGAAGCGCTCAAGCAGGCGGTTCTTTTCTTCCAGGTTGCGCGCAAGCTTTTCTTCAAACACTTCACGGTCAAGAAGGTCCGCGATGCGGATTCCGTTGCGGGCTGCTTTATCCATGTAAGCAGGGCCGATGCCTTTTTTCGTTGTACCGATCTTGTTCGCACCTTTGCGCTCTTCTTCCACTTCATCAAGCTTCAGGTGGTAAGGAAGGATGACATGTGCTCGGTTTGAAATGCGCAGGTTGTCTGTTGTCACTCCCTTGTCATGAAGGTACGCCAATTCTTTTACAAGCGCTTTTGGATCGACAACCATTCCGTTTCCGATTGTACAAATTTTATCGCTATAGAATATTCCAGATGGAATTAAATGAAGCTTATAGGTTTCGCCATTGAATTTGATTGTATGTCCTGCATTGTTTCCGCCTTGATAACGTGCGATCACTTCTGCGTTTTCAGAAAGGAAGTCTGTAATCTTTCCTTTCCCTTCATCTCCCCACTGTGTTCCAACTACTACTACTGATGACATTAAAAAAGCACCTCCGGGAATCCCATGGTTTTAAAATTTATTTTCATTTTTAATTAAGTAACTTATTTCAACCATCTTAGTTTAACAAGGTGATGTGTGATAGTCAATAAAACACGAACAATTTTAATAAAAATATAAAAATATGTTCGTGAAACAATGAAAATATGAATATAAAAAAGAGGACTTGCTATATGCAGGCCCTCTTTATGCACCAGGCGGCGCGAATGAATCATCAAAGCGTTTCTCTAAGTTTACGAATTTATTATACTCTTTAACGAATGCCAGCTGAACGGTTCCAACCGGGCCGTTACGCTGCTTGGCGATGATGATTTCGATAATGTTTTTATCTTCGGATTCTTTGTCATAGTAGTCATCGCGGTATAGGAATGCCACGATATCGGCATCCTGCTCAATACTTCCCGATTCACGGATGTCCGACATCATCGGGCGCTTATCCTGGCGCTGTTCCACGCCACGGGAAAGCTGAGACAGGGCGATCACAGGGACCTGAAGTTCACGTGCCAGCTGTTTTAGGGAACGTGAGATTTCAGATACTTCCTGCTGCCGGTTTTCTCCTGAACGTCCGCTTCCAAGGATTAATTGCAGGTAGTCGATCAGAATCATGCCAAGCCCATGCTCCTGTTTGAGGCGGCGGCATTTGGAACGGATATCCTGGATGCGGACACCCGGCGTGTCATCAATGAAAATACCCGCATTTGACAGGCTTCCCATCGCCATCGTCAGTTTTCCCCAGTCCTCATCTGTCAGAGAGCCGGTACGAAGCCTCTGGGCATCAATATTCCCTTCAGCGCAGAGAATACGCATGACCAGCTGTTCGGCACCCATCTCCAGACTGAAGATCGCAACGTTTTCCCCGGTTTTCGTTGCTACATTTTGCGCGATATTCAAGGCGAAGGCTGTTTTACCTACGGAAGGACGGGCTCCGACAATGATGAGATCATTTCGCTGGAAGCCGGCTGTCATGCGGTCAAGTTCGGTGAATCCAGTCGCAATTCCGGTAATATCCCCTTTACGGTTATGCATTTCCTCGATATTATCATAGGTCCGCACCAATACATCCTTAATATTATGAAAAGCACCGGCGTTTTTCCGCTGTGCAACCTCCATAATATTTTTCTCTGCTTCCCCAAGCAGCACTTCCACTTCATCCTCGCGTGTATAGCCGTCCTGGGCAATGCCCGTCGCCGTCCGGATCAGCCTGCGAAGCAATGACTTTTCTTCCACGATCTTTGCATAGTACTCGATATTCGCCGCTGTCGGAACAGATCCGGCCAGTTCACTTAAATAGCTGACCCCTCCGGTATCCTCCAGCAGTTTTGCTGCACTGAGCTCTTCTGTCACGGTCACTAAGTCGACCGCTTTACCCTGGTCGCTCAGCTTCAGCATTACATTGAAAATTTTCTGGTGGGCCGCACGGTAGAAGTCTTCGGGTATCAAGATCTCAGATGCTTGTGTAAGAGAGGAGGGTTCAAGAAAGATTGCCCCAAGCACAGCCTGTTCCGCTTCGATATTTTGAGGCGGGAGCCGATCCGCGAATAAATCACTCATCTCATTAAACCTCCTTAAAATAAACATTGAGCAAATCTATATTTATATAAAAATCCTTTATAATCCCTTTAAAAAATGTGACCAGCAAATACTGATCACATTTTTAATCAACCCTTTTATTTTAACATGTTTATCGGCAAAAGCCACTTCCAATATTAGTTTATCGGCTTCGCTTTATGCTTCTTTTACATGCACGTTTAATGTTGCGGTTACCTCAGTATGAAGCTTGACTGGAACCTTTGTGTATCCAAGTGTGCGGATCGCATCTTCCATTTCGATCTTGCGTTTGTCGATTTTAATGCTGTGCTTCTTTTGAAGCTCTTCAGCAATTTGCTTGCTTGTGATGGAGCCGAAAAGGCGGCCGCCTTCACCTGATTTCGCAGTAAATTCAACTGTCAGCTTTTCAAGTGTTTCTTTCAGTTTTTTTGCATCAGCAAGCTCTTCAGCAGCAAGCTTTTCTTCTTTCTTCTTTTGAGCATTCAGGCTGCTGATGCTCGATTGGTTTGCTTCGACAGCGAGCCCTTGCTTAATTAAAAAGTTATTTGCATAGCCATCTGCTACATTTTTTACTTCGCCTTTTTTCCCTTTGCCTTTAACGTCTTTTAAAAAGATTACTTTCATTCCTTTTTTCTCCCTTCAAAGTATTCATCTATAGCCTCTTTTAATCGGACCTCAACATCATCAAGAGTTGCATCCTGAAGCTGTGTGGCAGCATTTGTTAAGTGCCCGCCGCCTTCGAGGTTCTCCATGATCACCTGGACATTGATATCCCCGAGGGAACGTGCGCTGACCCCTATCATGTTTTCAGAGCGGTTTGAGATGACAAATGAAGCAACCACGCCATCCATCGTCAGCAGAGTATCTGCCGTCTGGGCAATCAGCACCTGGTCAAATATCTGATCCGGCTCACCCTTGGCAATCGCAATGCCTTCTTTGTAAAATTGAACGGTTTCAATCAGCTTCGCCCGCTTGATGTAGGTATCTACATCCTCTTTTAAGAACTTTTGGACGAGAACGGTATCTGCACCCTGTCCGCGCAGGTAGGAAGCTGCATCAAACGTCCGCGATCCTGTCCGCAGTGAGAAGCTCTTCGTATCGACAATGATCCCGGCAAGCAGGGCAGTCGCTTCCAGCATTTCGATTCTGCCGTTTTTCGGCTGATACTCCAGAAGCTCTGTCACCAGTTCTGCAGTAGAGGAAGCGTATGGCTCCATATAAACCAGCAGCGGATTATGGATGAACTCTTCAGCGCGGCGGTGATGGTCGATAACGACAACATGTTCAATAACATGAAGCAGCTTTTCCTCAATCACCATGGATGGTTTGTGGGTATCAACAACCACGAGCAGGGTATCGTCCGTAGCAATTTCCATCGCCTGTTCCGGGGTGATGAATTTTGAAAAGAGCTCTTCATTCTTTTCAATTTCCTTCATCATCCTTCTGACGCCTGTATCAAGTTCATTGAAATTCACCACTACATAGCCTTCACGCTGGTTCAGGCGCGCCACCTTCTGAATGCCGATGGCGGCTCCAATCGCATCCATATCCGGGCTTTTGTGGCCCATGATAATGACTTTATCGCTTTCGGAAATCAATTCCTTCAGCGCATGGGAAATGACGCGTGCACGGACCCGGGTTCTTTTTTCAACAGGATTGGTCTTGCCCCCGAAGAATTTAACCTTCCCGTTAGTCTGCTTGATCGCCACCTGGTCTCCTCCGCGGCCTAATGCCAGGTCTAAGCTGGACTGGGCCAGTGAACCGAGCTCAGGAAGGGAAGAGACCCCAGTGCCGACGCCTACGCTTAACGTGAGCGGAACATTTTGCTTGGAAGTGGTCTCCCGGACATCATCGAGAATTGTGAATTTCCCTTTTTCAAGAAGCTGCAGAATATGTTCATTAAATACGGCGATAAAGCGCTCAGATGACACCCGCTTCAGGAAGACCCCATTATCCTGTGCCCATTTATTCAATATTTGGGTCACCAGGCTGTTGAGACTGCTTTTCGTCTGGTCATCCATCGCCTGGGTGAGCTCATCATAATTATCCAGGAAGATAATGGCGATCACTGTCCGTTCTTCCTGATACAATTTCTCTATTTCAGTTTGTTCCGTGACATCAAAAAAGTACAAAAGTCGTTCTTCCGGCTTATGGATCACCCGGAACTTGCGGTCATGAAGGGTAATGATTTCTGTTTCCACTTCTTGTTTGATCAGCGGAACAAGCGAATCCGCGACATCATAAAGCGATCTTCCGACTAGCGTATCTTCATCAAAGCAGGATGCTAAAAAAGGATTGGTCCATTCAATGTAATAATCATCATTAATCAGCATGATCCCAATCGGCATTTCCATCAGAGCTTCTTCGCCGACTTTTTTCACCCTGTAGGAAAGGGTCGAGATGTATTCTTCCGTCTCCTTCCGGTGCTTTTGATTCAGCTGAAAAAGGTAGTAGAAAGGAAGGATGGCCAGAAACAGCCCAATTAATGCAAAAAGCCAATTGTAGTACGCCAATATACCGAGAAGCACCACTGTTATGCCCATCAATCCAAAAATCGGATAGCGTATGGACCGCTTTTCTAAATACGAAGGCATGTTGTCAGCTCCTAAACAGTAGTGTTGTTCATCACTTTTTTCCTAATCTTTGCCTTAAATCAAATCCTAAATCAATTATACCTAATATCCTCACAATATAAAGGAGAAATGGGATAAGAAATGTAAATACAGCAGCAAGTACAGGCACAGCTTTCGGCCATCCCTTTAAATGACTGAAAAAGAAGATCAGGGACAGGCCTTGAATGACCATGAAAATCTGCAGAATGAATGCAATATTGACAAGGGCCATAAACCAGTAGCTTCCTTCTGACGGGTTAAAAAGGAAAGAAGCTATTATGGTAATGAGATAGTACCATAATATGCTTTTCGGCAGGCTCATTTCTCTGAATGGCTTAAAGCCTTCAACCTTAATACCGAATCGTTTGGCGATCGGAAAGGAAACAAGCTGAATGACAAAAACAGAAATGACCGATGTCATGACAAATAAACTCGGCGTTAATGTCTCAATCATTTTCAGGCCTGCTGTCAGCTGCTCGACTGCCTTATCTGCGTTCTGTCCAAAGCCTTCGAGCATTCCTTGTGAGATTTTAATGGACTCCTCCATCATGCCGATGCCTTCCTTAATGATATTGATATTAAAAAAGGCAACTGCTGCAGCATACTGAAGCAAAAGGGCTGCAAGGAATACCAGCGTGCCCGCAATAAAGGAAGAAGCCCGTCCTTTATTTTCCCTTATAAACATACCAATGACCGTGCCGGTCAATCCGAATGTCAGAGCAAAGAAAATTCCTGAAATGGACCCGATAATCAGGGAAAGCAGGACGCCTCCCGTCAAAAAGGCAACCGACATCATCCGGTTATTTTTTGCTGCAAACATAATAAACGGAAGAGCCAGGAAGAAAATTGAAACGACACTTAGAATCGGCACATAGAGCGAAATCAGAAGAAGCACGGCAAAAACTGCGAGAAGCACGGCACCTTCTGTTAATTTATGTACATTATTCATTGATACACCCCTCAAACTGTGTATCCAAAAAGGAGGAAATCTGTTTCCGGCTTTTTGAACCCATATAAGCTCTATTGTAGCTAGTATTAAATGCAGGTTCAACCTTCGCGATTTTAGAAGGGGTTTTAGCTTTAACACAACCCCGTACTAAAGGAGAACATAACAAAAAAAGACGCCGGATACCAGCGTCTTTCCATATTAATTATTCACCTGAAACGTATGGCAGTAATGCCATTTGGCGCGCGCGCTTAATAGCAATCGTTAATTTACGTTGGTATTTAGCGTTAGTGCCAGTTACACGACGTGGTAAAATCTTACCGCGCTCAGAGATGAATTTTTTTAGAAGATCCACATCTTTGTAGTCGATGTGAGTGATTCCGTTTGCAGTGAAAAAGCAAACCTTACGACGTTTAGCACGTCCTCCTCTGCGTCCTCCAGCCATGGTCAGTTACCTCCTTCAGCTTTTTATTTTATATATTTTCGTTCATAATCGGGCACTATTAGAATGGCAGGTCGTCATCGGAAATGTCGATTTGGCCGTCATTTGCGAATGGGTCCTGATCCACACGAGTATAGTTGCCCTGATTACGATTATCCTGGCGTTGATTCTGATTGCTGTTATTTCCAAATGGGAAATCCTGATCTCTTGGACCACCGTAGTTCGGATTACCGCCGCCCTGGCCGCCAGAACTATTCTTCGGCTCAAGGAATTGCACACTTTCAGCCTGGACTTCTGTCACGTAAACGCGCTTTCCATCCTGGCCTTCATAGCTGCGGGTTTGGATGCGGCCATCTACACCTGCAAGACTTCCTTTTTTAAGGAAATTCGCTACGTTTTCAGCTGGCTTTCTCCATACCACACAGTTGATAAAGTCTGCCTCCCGCTCACCTTGCTGATTCGTAAAAGTACGATTCACGGCAAGAGTGAATGAAGCGACAGGAACTCCGTTGGGGGTATACCGCAAATCAGGATCCCTTGTCAAACGTCCGACAAGAACAACACGGTTCATCATCAGAATCAACTCCTCTCGGTAAAATGTCTATATCTATTATTTTTCGTCTTTAACAACGATGTAACGGATGATGTCTTCGCTGATTTTAGCTAAACGAGTGAACTCGTCAACTGCTTTTGCTTCAGCATTAACGTTCATAAGCTGGTAGTAGCCATCGCGGAAATCATTGATTTCGTATGCAAGGCGACGCTTACCCCAATCCTTTGATTCAGAAATCTCCGCACCATTATCAGTTAAGATTGTGTTGAAACGCTCAACTAGGGCTTTTTTAGCCTCATCTTCAATGTTTGGGCGGATGATGTACATAACTTCGTACTTTCTCATCACTTTCACCTCCTTTTGGTCTAACGGCCCTTCAAAGGGCAAGGAGCAATATATTCATTACTCACAAGTTGAAATTATAGCACATTAATTATGCAAAAGCAATAACACTAGAGTGAATTGGAAGATGGAAGATTACTTTGAAGCCTCTTTTCGTATATATTGTTGTTTTTCATCCATCAATGTTGTCCGTTGATTTCCGCTCCAGGATGCTCGCTTTCCGCGGGGCAGGCGGTGAGCCTCCTCGACGCTTCGCATCTGCGGGGTCTCACCTGTCCCGCTACTCCCGCAGGAGTCTCGCACCTTCCGCTACAATCAACTCAGTAAATAAGATAAG
>NZ_BCUY01000118.1 GCF_001591465.1 Cytobacillus firmus NBRC 15306 | reverse complement strand
ATTGGCTTGTGACCTCGAGGGGGTAGGCGCTGGAGCTAGATAGTTATCGAAGTCTAAAGTTATACTTTCTTAAATTTTAAAAAATCCCGCCCAATTTGGACGAGAGTATTAATCAGAAAATCGTGCCGTTATTGGGCCTGCTATATCAATATTTTACAAGAAGTTATATTCGTCAGGATAACCTCTTATACCATCAAAATATACCTAAAAACTTGAAATTGTGCAACCAATAGGCAGAAAGGAACTGCAGGATTTTTCTCTAATAAAATTTTTTATTATCTATCCCTAAAAAAGGAAACTGCCTTTCGAATATTATTATAGTAATAGCATGGGTGTTTGTAGAACTTTGTCGAAATGTCGAAAATAGTCATATGTTTTTTTTTGGAAGCTCCTTTCCAACTTTTCACTTTAAATGGCTTTTATTTCAATATTCGCAGTAATACCAACACTTCGTTCAGCATCCCAAAATTTTCTATTCTATTCCAAAATAAAGTAATTGACGTATATGGGAATCGCTGGTATTATAAATGTATAAAGATTTTGTCGAATAATGACGAAACGATATAGATAGAGAAAAATATTATTGGAGATTTGAGAGGAGACTTTTATTATGAAATCCACAGGTATTGTTCGTAAAGTTGATGAGCTTGGCCGGGTAGTAATCCCTATTGAACTAAGACGCACACTTGGAATCGCTGAAAAGGATGCGTTGGAAATCTACGTAGATGACGAAAGAATCATCCTTAAAAAGTACAAGCCAAACATGACTTGCCACGTTACCGGGGAAGTTTCTGATGATAATATCTCACTGGCTAACGGCAAACTAATCTTGAGCCGTGATGGTGCAGAACAGCTGTTAAAAGAAATTCAAAACACTTTTGAAACCGTAAAATAATTATGAACAAAGCTTCTCACTTGTGTGAGAAGCTTTTTTTATTCTTCGATATGATAAGCATGGTAAACATCCCGCTTATTTATTCCCCGATCTTTTGCGGTTTGCTTGATGGCTTCCTTGCTCGCGAGTCCAGTTTCTTCTATATAATGTGTGACATGATCCTCAATCGAAAGATTCTCCCACCAGGCGGCTTCTTCTGCATCCTGCACAGTCTCGGAAGTCCCTTCAATAATTATCACAAATTCACCTCTCACTTCGCCGCTTGAAGCCCATTTCATCACTTCTTCTACAGTTCCCCGGATAAATTCTTCATATCTCTTCGTCAGTTCGCGGCATAACGCGATATTCCTGTTGCCCATGATCTCTGACATCAGCGAGAGGGTTTCCTTCAGGCGGTGGGGAGCTTCATATAAGATGATGGTTGCCGACAGCCTGGAGAGGTCCCCGAGCTCCTGTTTCTTGAGTTTCTTCTGCCTGTTCAGGAACCCATAGAAATAAAAGGGCTGAGTGTTGATGCCGGAAGCAATCAGGCCGGTTAAAGCAGCATTCGCACCCGGAAGGGGCACCACAGTCAGCTTTGCTTCAGCAGCTGCTGTTACAAGGTCATAGCCCGGGTCTGAAATCGCAGGCATTCCTGCATCACTGACAAGGGCAATTTTTGCGCCATTGGCCACTTTTTCAAGCAGCTTCTGACCGCTGATTTCCTTATTATGTTCATGATAGCTGATGATGGGTGTGGCGATTTCAAAATGATTGCAGAGCTTCTTCGTATTGCGCGTATCCTCCGCTGCAATATAGTCCGCTTCTTTCAGGATTCTTACTGCCCGGAAGCTCATGTCTTCCAGATTGCCGATCGGAGTCGGGACTAAATACAGAATTCCTTTTGTTTCTTCATGCTCAAAGCTTTTTTGCTGCCACATATATACCACCCGTCTCTTTCATTAAAAACTCGTCCTTCTTTTTCCGGGACCATTGCTTAAACTCATATTCCGCTCTCATCGCTTCGCCTTTTTCCGAAAAAGAACGGGAGAAGACCAGCTCTACCGGTCCTCTTCCTCTGGTATACTTGGCCCCTTTTCCTTCATTATGAGCCTTCACCCGTTTTTCAAGATCATTGGTGTAGCCTGCATATAAGCTGCCATCACGGCAATGGAGAACGTAAAAAAAAATGGCTATTCTCCATATAAAATCTCTCTCATTTCGGGTGTGTATTCATTTTCTTCATTATATACAAATAAAGGAGGAAGGATTTTCAAATCCGGATTGCCGTTTTTGACTGCCTCAATCAGCAGGGTGTTTGCTTCTTTTCCGGCCTTCGGATAGACAAATTGCACCCTTTTTGGCTCAAGCTTATACTTGCGCATGAGCGTGACAATGTCCAGGAACCTGCCGGGCCTGTGCACAAATGCCACCTTGCCTCCCTGTCGCGCAAGCCGGCTTGACGCTTTAACCGCATCCTCGAGTGTACAGAGAATTTCATGGCGGGCAATCGCCAAATGCTCATTCTCATTGATTTCATCCTTAGAAGGAGTAGGAAAATAAGGCGGGTTGCAGGTCACAACATCAAATTTCCCATAACCTAATACCTGATGGATCTCTTTAATATCCCCGTGAATCATCTTAATCCGGTCTTGAAGCTTATTGTATTCAATGCTTCTGACCGCCATATCATGCAGACGCTCCTGAATTTCGACGCCTGTAATGGCCCCTTTTGTCCTTGTGCTTAAAAAAAGCGGAATCACGCCATTTCCGCTGCACAAATCAATGAGATTGCCTTTTTGAATCGGCACATACACAAACCGGGCCAGCAGGACAGCATCCAGTGAAAAAGAAAAAACGGCCGGGCTTTGGATGATCCTCATATCTTCAGCCAGCAAATAGTCCAGCCGCTCCCCTTCTTTTAAAAAATCCATTCTTGACCCTCCATGCTTCTCTGATTCTTTGCTTTTATGGAAAAATAGCCTTCCTATCATCAGGAAGGCTAAAAGTTTACTTCTTATTCAGGAAAGACAGGCAAAACAGACAGTCTCCCTCTTTACGCGGGCTGCCGAAATGGAGATTGCAAATGTGAAAGCCTTCCTGATAGAGGCGGGCCAGGTTATCATAGCCTTCGCCAATATCAATCACCTTATCATCATCTGCAGCATCGGCCGACTGCTCTGATTTACCTTTTTTCGCCGATGTGCTTTCCTTTTCCGCAGATATGTCTAAATGACGTCTTAAATGTTCATTTTCCAGCTTCAAAGAGTTATTCTCTTCAAGTATTTCTGCCAAATGCTGCTTTAACTCACCAAGCTGCTGATATAACTCTCCAATTTGGGTTTCCATATTACTCACTGAGTCAAAGATTTCTTTTTTATCCACGACTTCCACCTCTTAATCTGTGGACTGAACTGATACAGCACCTTGTTTTAAAATTTCATCCAGTGTATATTCGAGGACGCGCTCGGCTTCTTTCACATCAACCTGCAGCACACGCTCCAATATATTCAAGCCTACCACTTTTCCTGCTCCATCCGGGGTCTGAATCCATTCCCCAAGGTCCGGAAGCATTTCTTTTGCTGCTTCATACTCATCATTTTCATATTTCAGACAGCACATTAAGCGGCCGCATAAACCAGATATTTTCGTTGGGTTTAGCGATAGATTCTGGTCCTTTGCCATCTTAATGGATACAGGATCAAAGTCACCCAGGAAGGTGGAACAGCACAGCATTCTTCCGCATGGGCCAATTCCGCCCAGCATTTTTGCTTCATCCCTCACACCAATCTGGCGAAGTTCGATCCTTGTCCGGAAGATGGCTGCGAGATCTTTGACAAGCTCACGGAAGTCAACCCGGCCATCAGCCGTAAAGTAGAATATGACCTTATTTCGGTCAAATGTATATTCAACATCGACCAGCTTCATATCAAGCTGATGTGTTTGTACCTTTTCACAGCATACCTCGTATGCTTCCTTGGCGGCCTGCTTGTTCTCCTCGACAATCATGCGATCCTTTTGATCTGCAATACGAAGAACCTTTTTTAATGGAAGGACAACATCATGCTCATCGACCTGCTTCGGGGCAATTACCACTTTTCCGTATTCTACGCCTCGGACAGTTTCGACAATGACAAAGTCATCCTTTTGTATTGAGAGATCTCCGGGATCAAAATAATAAATCTTGCCCGCTTTTTTAAAGCGCACTCCTACTACATCATACAAAGGAAGATCCCTCCTACAATTTTAGCACAAGCTGTTCCATCAACAGCTGCGGATTCATATTTGCCTGCAATTTTCTTTTGGCTTCCAAAACAGCCGTCATCTGTTCCGTCAGGCGCTTAGCAGAAGATTGCAGCGCAAACTGCTCTAAACGATTTCGTTCGTTCAGATGGACAACCTGGTCTTGTTTCCCAAGCTGAATATATAGTAAATCTTTAAAAATAAGAAGTAATAGATCCAAGCCGCGATCAATCTGCTCTTTTTCTTTAAAGTGCAAGAACCAATCCTCCTGCAGGGCAACCATTGCCTCAAGCGGATTCTTCTTTACCACTTCATATAATTTTAACACTATTTTTTGTGCTTGTACAAACCAATCATCAGAACTATATTGTAAAGCTTCATCCAAATTATTGGTAATTTGTGCAAGTAATGGTGCCTGGGCAGGATCCACTCCATTATTTTTTAATTGCTGAATCATTTCAGCAGGAGATAATGGTTTAAAAGAAATGGACTGACAGCGGGATAAAATAGTAGGAAGCATCTGCTGCGACTGCTCGGTAATCAGCACAGCGGTCGTCTCTGAATGAGGTTCCTCCAGAAATTTAAGCAGACTGTTGGCAGCGTTCACTGTCATTTTGTCAGCATGAACAATCACATAAAGTTTCCGCCTGGATTCTACCCCAGTCTTTGAAAACTCTTCCTGCAGGCTTTGAATCTGACTTTTTTTGATAGAAAGCCCGTCCGGCTCCAGAATATGAACATCCGGATGATTTCCGCTGTTTATCCTCTTGCAGTTTGAACATGTTTCACATGGAACATACCCTTCAAGCGGCTCATGGCAAAATCGGCTTTTCGCCAAAAGCATGCTTGCTTCCCGCTTTCCTGTTCCTTTCATCCCTTCAAATAAGTAGGCGTGGGCCAGCCGATCCTTCACTATGCTATTTTTAAACATTTTTAATACAACTGGCTGTACGGCCTCCAGCTGTTCCCACGTTTTTCCCACAAGTATCACTCACTTACATATATAAATTTATTAGGAGTCCCTTAATCTCTCCGACTTTCCCTAATATATCAATAGAAGATTCTTCTTTTTTCATTAATTCATCTGTCAGCTCTGAAAGCTTTTCATCAACCGTTTCCACCACTTTCAGAGATTGGCCCTGTCCATGCTGGTTCCAGCTGTGCGATTGCCTCAGCTCCATTCCAAAATCAACTGCTTCCTTCACAAATCGTTTCACAAGCGTTTTAAATTTGGCCAGATCCTTAAAGGTTCTGGAGCGGGCCAGCCGTTCTCCTGCGGCATCTATATCCTTTAACAGACCCTGAAGCTGGGAAGCCTGCATTTTCTGGTCCTGCTTCTGCACCATTTCAGAAAATTTAACGCCATTCCCGGCTGCCTGCTTCTGCTCATTGCGGACATTTTCCATCTTGAGCCGAAGTTCCTGATTAATTTTCATACCTGATCCTCCGCAAAGGGCTCTAAGCTCCCTCTGTAATGATTAAAAATGATGGAATTGCTCGACTGGCAGAACAAACACTGTCGCACCGCCAACCTCAACTTCAACAGGGTAGGGCACATAAGAATCAGCGTTTCCGCCCATCGGCGATACCGGTGCGACCAGCTGGTCTCTTGCTCTGCAATTTTCCTTAATAATCTGCAGGGCTCTCTCCACACGGATATCCTCTGTTCCGATCATGAACGTTGTATTGCCTGATTTCAAAAATCCGCCCGTGCTGGCCAATTTTGTCGCACGAAAGTTATTGTCAACCAGCGCATTCATTAGCTTATTGCTGTCCTGATCCTGAATGACTGCCAGAATTAATTTCATAAGCCCATCCCCTTTACAAAGTTTTCATCCGTTTTGTCTTACTTTTATTATATCAATTATTTTATCTTCAAGCAGAAATTAAGGGAATACAGAAAAAATATTTTAAAAAAGCCTTAAAGAAATATAATCTTTAAGGCAAGTTTTTATATTCGTTCTTTCAGCTTGCTCTCCGCCTGCTGATAAACTTCCTCCAATGGCTTTGAAGCATCAATCTTAAAGATGCGCTCTGGGTAAAGCTCCATTAGCTTCAGATAGCCCTCCCGCACTTTATGGTGAAAGTCGAGCTTTTCCAGGTCCAGGCGGTTCACTTCCCGTCCTTTATGCTGATTGATTCTATTCAGGCCCGACTCAGGATCAATATCAAAATACAAAGTCAGTTCAGGCATCATGCCTTCAATGGCAAAGCTGTTGATGGAGTAGACCTCCTCAATGCCAAGTCCTCTTGCATAACCCTGATAGGCAAGAGAGCTATCAATAAACCGGTCACATAAAATGATATATCCCTCATCCAGTGCCGGCTTTACTTTCTCAGCCAGGTGCTGCCTTCTGGCTGCCGCATACAGCAAAGCCTCTGTTCTCGGGTCCATCTTTGTATTCTTTTTATCAAGTATGACACTTCGGATTTGTTCAGCAATCTCAATTCCGCCAGGCTCTCTTGTCTGAAGCACCTGATAGCCTTCCTCTGCCAGATTGCTTGCCAGCATATCAATAATCGTTGTCTTTCCGGCACCCTCAGGTCCTTCGACCGTAATAAACTTACCTTTTTTCATTTTACTTCCTCCAGCTGCTGTTATAGACCCTCATAAACGTTAATGCTGCCTGCTTTTATATTGTCTCCATTTTGAAACCGCGCTCCGGCCTGAATTTGAAATCGAATGTTTGCTATATCTTCACCCTCGATGATTTCACCCGGGTATAAGAGTGGAATGCCTGGCGGATAAGGAGTAACCTGCTGAGCGCATATTTTACCGGCCGCCTCTTCCAGTGCCACCGTTTTAATGGTGTGCCGACTCTGTTCCTTTTGCTCAAGGGCAAGGCCGGAAACAGGCTTTTTACTGAAAGTGATTCTTTCCTGGCGGTCTGCCGGTCCGAATGATGTCAATCCCTCGTTCAAACATTCAATCACCCGGTCAAATGGATAATCCATATCGTTCTTCAAAAGAGGCAAAACAAACAGGACATTATAGGGATCCGCCATTTCCGTAAAGATCCCGCGCTTCTCCAGAAGAATCTGCAGGTCAAACCCGCTGAGTGAGGTTTCCGACTGAATGGTTACCTTTAAGGGGTCGCCTTTGTGATATTGAAATGGCAGTACCTTAATGCCTTTAACCCTGTTTAGATCCTTCCTGAAACGCACGATTTTTTTTAGCAGTGCTTCCTCATCCTTTTTCGAAAATGAAGCTAAATAAGCCCTTGCCAAATCAAGAGAAGCCATAATCGGATAGGAAGGGCTGCTTGATTGGAGTATCCCCAGATAGTTGGACACTTTTTCTTCCTTTATAAACCGGCTGTTAAAATGCAGATAAGCACCCATTGTCATAGCAGGCAGCGTTTTATGTGCCGATTGTACAGTGAGATCTGCCTGAATCTGAACGGCCGAAGCGGGAAAATGGCTCCCGCCTATTAAGTGCGCTCCATGAGCCTCATCTACCAGCACCGGAATACCGTGATCGTGGGCACACTGAATAATATTTTCAAGGTCGTATACCATTCCATAATAATTCGGATAGGTTAAGATGATTGCTTTTGCATCAGGATATTGCCTGATCGCCTCTTTTACCGTTTCTAAAGCCACTCCCCCTGCAACGCCCCACTCTTCATTAAACTCAGGCGCTAAAAAGACAGGCTTCGCCTTAGCCAAAGTAATGCCATTCAGGATGGACTTATGGCAGTTCCGCTGGACCAGGACAGTCTCCTTTTCTTCTGCTGCTGACAGGACCATGGCAAGATTCCCTGCAGTCGACCCGTTCACAAGGAAAAAGCTTTTTGAAACTCCATGCAGGCCGGCAAGCAGCTCTTGTGCCTCCAGGATGACTCCCTCAGGAGAATGCAAATCATCCAGTCCGCTGAGCTCCGTAGCATCAAGATTTAAAATATGTTTAAAATAATCTGCTCCCTCACCGCCTGCAAGAAACCCGTTCTTATGGCCCGGCACATGAAAGGACAACGGCTGGTGTGTAGCATGTTTTTGTAATTGGTTCCATAATGGAGTGTTTTCCTGATTCATATGTTCACACTTTCCTATGATTCTTCTCCTATTTTAACAAAACAAGTATGTAACTGCTACATAAGGGCGATATCTGCGCCAGTCCCTGAAACATCAGGCAAAATAATAAAAGAAATCCTTTATAGACATACACCCAAATTAGATTTCCATCATACAATATTAATCAAGTAACCTCAGAAAAACCCGCCAATGAAAATTCAAAAAATTGTATACAATAGTGTTAATCTGGGCAGACTAAGGGTATGGAGGTGGAGTGATTGGGTTCGCTATTAGCAAAGAAACAGGCAGGGGAAGAATGTGTCATATGCGAGCAGGCAAAAACCAGGGGAATACATCTATACACTTCTTTTATCTGCACAGATTGTGAGAATGATTTAATCACCACGGATACAAGTCATCCAAAATATAATTATTACTTAAAGAAGCTGCGGAAAATAACAATGCCGGAGATATTTTCTTGAAATGTAAGCCCTTTGATAGGGGCTTTTTATTTTTTTGTGGGCTGCGGGGCTGTTAGTGTAAGGATTGCTTGAAATTTTTCTTAAAAAAAGGAGAGTCCAAATAAGACAATATGATTCAGTAAATCAACCAAACACACAAAAAGAGCACCCATATCAGGTGCTCTTTCATATGCCCGGCAGC
>NZ_BCUY01000117.1 GCF_001591465.1 Cytobacillus firmus NBRC 15306 | reverse complement strand
AGAAATAAAAGGCACTGTATCTAAAGATAAGATCATTAATCCGCTCGCCAAAGCAATGGATGAAGAAAACGAAAATCCGTAATCATCCAAAAAAAATCCTTCCCTGACAGGGAAGGATTTTTTGTATTATTTTACAATGTGGATTGGGCTTCCAATAGCAACTTCTGCTGCTTCCATTGTGATTTCACCCAATGTTGGATGTGCGTGAATAGTCATCGCAAGATCTTCTGCAGTCATGCCTGCTTCAATAGCCAATCCAAGCTCTGCAATCATATCAGATGCACTTGCACCCGCGATCTGTGCACCAATTACAAGTCCATCCTCTTTGCGTGTCACAAGCTTTAAGAATCCATCAGTGGAATCAAGTGCAAGGGCACGGCCATTGGCTGCAAATGGGAACTTCGCTGCTGTTACTTCGATTCCTTCTTCTTTAGCCTGCTGCTCGGTATAGCCTACAGAAGCTAATTCAGGCTCAGAGAATACAACCGCAGGGATAGCCAAGTAATCAATTTCTGCGTTATGGCCTGCAATTGCTTCAGCGGCAATCTTGCCTTCGTAAGAAGCTTTATGAGCTAATTGAGGACCTGCAACAATATCACCGATCGCATAAATGTTGCTCACACTAGTACGGCATTGTTTATCAATTTCAATAACACCGCGGTCAGTCATCTTAACACCGGCTTGCTCCAAGCCAAGTTCGTCTGTATTTGGACGTCTTCCGACCATTACAAATACATAATCTGCATCTAGAGACTTCTCTTCGCCTTTTTCTTCAAACTTAACCGTAACTCCATTTTCATTCTCTTCAACACCCTTAGCAAGTGCCTTCGTAATGAATTCAACGCCTTTTTTCTTCAGGTTGCGTTTAACAAGAGCTGACATTTGCTTCTCAAAGCCGATTAGAATATCATCTGCACCCTCAAGGATCGTTACTTGTGAACCAAAGTTCGCATATGCTCCTCCAAGCTCGATTCCGATAACACCGCCGCCGATTACGACGATTTTCTCAGGAATTTCCTGAAGAGCAAGGGCGCCTGTTGAATCAAGAACACGTTTAGAGAATTTAAACGCAGGCAATTCAATTGGACGGGATCCTGTTGCAATAATTGCATTTTTGAACGTATAAGTTTGTGCTGAATTTTCATCCATTACACGAAGGGTATTACCATCAACAAAGTAAGCTTCACCGCGTACAATGTCAACTTTATTCCCCTTTAATAGACCTTCAACTCCGCCTGTAAGCTTCTTGACTACACCGGATTTAAATTCTTGAACTTTTGAAAAGTCCACTTTTACGTTTTCAGCTGTAATTCCCATAACATCTGAGTGCTTAGCATTTTCGTAGCGGTGGCCTGCTGCGATTAAAGCCTTTGAAGGAATACATCCAACGTTTAAGCAAACTCCGCCCATGTTAGCTTTTTCTACGATTGTAACTTTTTGTCCAAGCTGTGCTGCACGAATCGCTGCAACATATCCCCCTGGACCCGCACCGATGACTATAGTATCTGTTTCGATTGGGAAATCTCCTACTACCATTTGTAATTACGCCTCCATTAACAATAGTTCTGGATCGTTCAGTAAACGCTTGATGTGATTCAATGCATTTTGTGCAGTTGCTCCATCAATAATTCTGTGGTCAAAGCTTAGTGATAATGCCAATACTGGAGCAGCCACAATTTCTCCATCTTTCACTACCGGCTTTTCAGCAATGCGGCCAATACCAAGAATGGCAACTTCAGGGTGATTGATGACAGGAGTGAACCACTGTCCGCCCGCAGAACCGATATTTGTGATTGTGCATGAAGCACCCTTCATTTCGTCTGGAGCAAGCTTGCCGTCACGCGCTTTACCAGCCAGCTCATTGATTTCATTTGAAATGGCAAATGTAGATTTGCGGTCTGCATCCTTAACAACTGGCACGAGAAGACCTTTTTCAGTGTCTGCTGCAATACCTATGTTATAGTAGTGCTTTTGAATGATTTCACCTGCTGCATCATCGATTGAAGTGTTTAGTGCCGGGAATTCACGCAATGCACTTGTTAATGCTTTTACCACATAAGGAAGGAATGTAAGCTTAATTCCTTTATTCGCTGCAACTTCTTTAAACTTCTTGCGGTGTGCAACAAGTTTCGTAACATCAATTTCATCCATTAATGTAACGTGTGGAGCAGTATGCTTAGAGTTTACCATAGCTTTTGCAATAGCCTTGCGGATTCCGCTCATTTTCTCGCGAGTTTCCGGATATTGTCCAGCAGGAATCGCCTGTGCAGCTGCCTGTGCAGTTTCTTTCGCTTCTGCTTGTGGCGCAGCTTCCTGAGCAGGCGCTTCCTTAGCTTGAGCACCGCCATTTAGGAATGCATCAATGTCATCTTTCTGAATGCGTCCATTTTTGCCGCTTCCAGCTACCTGGCGGATATCTACACCTTTGTCACGAGCGTACTTTCTGACTGAAGGCATTGCAATAATACGGCGGTTAGGATCCACATCTGTATCAGAAATAACTACGCCTTCTTTTGGCGTCTCCTGTGCAGGAGCTTCCTCTTTCTTCACATCCTGGCCAGCTTCAGCAGTTGCCTGTACCTGCGCTTGTGTTTTTTCTTCTTTAGGAGCCTCATCTTCATGGTCTCCCTTGAATTTAAGATCTTCATATCCTGGAGCATCAAAAGTGATCAAAACTTGACCTACAGTTGCGACTGTACCTTCTTCAACAAGGATTTCTTCAACTTTACCTTTAACTGGCGAAGGAATCTCTACAACCGCTTTATCATTTTGAACCTCACAAAGCACGTCATCTTCTTGTACTTCGTCACCCGGCTTTACAAACCACTTGACGATTTCACCTTCATGGATACCTTCACCGATATCAGGCAATCTAAATTGGAATGCCAATGGAATTCACCCTCCTATTATTTCAATCGTTCTAGTAAAACACGTCAGGGGGATATTTTCCCCCTTGTGTCATTAGTTATTCAATTAAAATTCTAGTACTTTTTTAGCTGTTTCAATTACATCTTTATAGTTTGGAAGCCAAACTGTTTCAGCCTGCGGGAAAGCAAATACAGTATCTGGTGCAGCTACACGCAGAACTGGTGCTTCCAGGCTTAGAATCGCACGGTCATTGATTTCTGCCACGACATTTGCTGCAATACCGGCTTGCTTTTGTGCTTCCTGAACAACAATCGCTCTCCCTGTCTTTTCAACAGAAGCAATAATTGTCTCGATATCAAGAGGAGCCACTGTACGCAAATCGATAACTTCAGCAGATTTCCCTTCTTTTTCAAGCTCTTCAGCCGCTTTTAAAGATTCATGGACCATTGCTCCGTAAGTTACAATTGTCAGGTCAGAACCTTCACGTTTAACTTCTGCTTTGCCAAGCGGAATTGCATATTCCTCTTCAGGTACTTCCTGGCGAAAAGAACGATACAATTTCATATGCTCAAGGAAGATAACAGGATCGTTATCGCGAATAGCTGAGATAAGCAGTCCCTTTGCATCATATGGAGTTGAAGGGATAACAACCTTTAGTCCAGGCTGCTGAGCCATTAAGCCTTCAAGGCTGTCGGCGTGCATTTCAGGAGTATGTACCCCTCCCCCGAATGGTGAACGGATTGTTACCGGGGAATTATATCTTCCGCCGGAACGGTAACGCATACGTGCCAGCTGACCGGAAATAGAATCCATTACTTCATAAACGAATCCAAAGAATTGGATTTCAGGTACCGGACGGAAGCCTTGTAAACCAAGACCGACTGCCAGACCGCCGATTCCGGATTCAGCTAGCGGTGTATCAAATACACGCTCTTCGCCAAATTCTTTTTGAAGGCCTTCGGTAGCACGGAAAACGCCGCCGTTAACGCCCACATCTTCACCGAATACCAATACATTCGGATCGTTGCGCAATTCTGTGCGAAGAGCATCAGTAATTGCCTGAATCATTGTCATTTGCGCCATGGCTTACTTCGACTCCTTTTCTTTGTATATTTCATACTGTTCTTTTAGGTTGTAAGGCATTTCTTCATACATGATGCTCATAAGGTCAGTTACCTTTTGCTTAGGTGTATCATCAGCCTTTTTAATAGCTTCTTTAATATCTTCTTTTGCTTGTTCAATGACTTCGTTTTCCATATCTTCGTTCCAGATTCCTTTGTCTTCAAGGAATTTGCGGAAGCGAACAAGAGGATCTTTCTTTTCCCATTCATTATCAAGGTCAGAAGTACGGTAGCGAGTTGGATCGTCTCCAGCCATTGTGTGTGGTCCGTAACGGTAAGTCAGCGTTTCGATCAATGTAGGACCTTCTCCATTAATTGCACGTTCACGAGCTTCCCGAACAGCAGCATAGACTGCAAGCGGATCCATGCCATCAACCTGAATTCCAGGAATACCGGCTGCCACTGCTTTTTGTGCAATTGTTTTAGCTGCTGATTGTTTTTCAACAGGAGTAGAGATTGCAAAGCGGTTATTTTGCACGATAAAGATAGCAGGTGCTTTGAATGCTCCTGCAAAGTTGATGCCTTCATAGAAGTCACCTTGTGAAGCACCGCCGTCGCCAGTATAAGTGATGGCAACTTTCTTTTCGCCGCGCTTCTTCATGCCAAGGGCAACCCCAGCAGTCTGGATATATTGTGCACCAATGATAATCTGTGGTGAAATGACATTTACGCCTTCAGGGATATTTCCGCCCTCGAAGTGACCGCGTGACCATAGGAAAGCCTGGTATAAAGGAAGGCCGTGCCAAATGATTTGAGGCACATCACGATATCCCGGAAGAATGAAATCTTCCTTCTCGAGTGCAAATTGAGATGCAAGCTGAGAAGCTTCCTGTCCGGCAGTTGGAGCATAGAAGCCCAAACGACCTTGTCTGTTAAGTGAAATTGAACGCTGATCAAGAATACGAGTGTACACCATGCGGCGCATTAATTCCTGAAGCTGCTCATCGCTTAAGTCAGGCATTGCTGATTCATTAACAACCTTGCCTTCTTCATTTAGAATTTGTAGAGTTTGGAACTGTTCTTCAACTGTTTCGAGCTGTTTTTTCGCATCGAATTGTGCCTTCTTTGTTTTAGAAGCCATATCAGTCACCCTTTCCTTTCATAAAAAGACGTTAATTAAGAGTTTTTATACACAAAATTTAGGTTACCCAAAACGAAGCCATATTAGATACTCTTTCAAAAAGCAAAAAAAGATACTCTTTCCGGCATGTTTTTAATAGCATCTCTAAATAGCAGAACGTTCTTTTCTGCCATATGCATACTTATAAATAGTGTTCCACAGATCACTTCTAAAAAAACGTCTTTCTGTTCATCTTTAACTATCATATTCTGTATTAGTTTATTTTGCAACAAAATTGATACAGAAATACTTACGAGATTTAGTTTAATACACCTTCAGGACCTTCGTCAATTACCTTGCTTTTTGTTTTTTCACAGTTACCATGCTTTTTATATTCTATATCAAATCCCCAAAACTGTATTAACGCTCACGCCCTAGCTGTACTATAAAAAACTATTATATTTTCATGTGTTATAGTAAAGAAACTTCACCTGTCATTATTTTAAAATAAAGACGCCTGCATAAAAAATGAAAGCGGATTCATTCTGATCGGGTGTTTCCATGCGCATTAATAGCCCAAAAAAAAGCCGCGCATTTAACATGCCGGCATAAATATTATTCGTCTGTATTTATTTCGAGCCCTGCTTCTTTATAGAAATCCAGTTTTGCTTCATTATAGTCTTTTGTTTTTTCATTGAACTGCTTATTTGAAGACAGGATCTTTTCATACATTTCATTTATTTCGCTAATTTGATTTTCCAGCTGTTCGAGAGTAAGGTCTTCCTTTTTAAACATCGCGTATAGTTCTTTATCTAATTGGAGCGCTTTGGAATAATCCTCATAAAGAGTGTCATGTATTTTATACCTGTCCATCATAATTTCGTACAGTTTTTTAGCTTTAGCTTTCAATTTTTGACTCTCTATCTCCTCTATGATCGGAGATAATGATTCAAATTCCTTTTTTGAAGCCTGTATGCTTTTCTGCTCTTTCTCCATATGATTTTTCCGCTTCTCCACAATGGTTGAAGCCTCGTCAGACAGCTTTTTTATTTCCTCGAAATCCTTCATTCCAAGGTTGATAATTTTATCGTATAATTCCTTTTCTCTTTTCTCCAGCTTCACGAGCGGTTCCTGCTGCTTTTCAAAATCCTTTTCTTTCGCAACTACATTTTCCAGAATATCATAAATTTTTTCCTCTGGTTTTGGCTTGTTCATACAGCCTGAGAGGAAGATAGCCACAATTATAAAAACAAGCAGAAGTCTGCTTTTGTTCAAAATTGACACGTTGAAACCTCCTTACTTATAACATTTTTAACTATAAAGGTACCTGCCCTGTTTGACAATAGCCCTTTGGTTTGACACTTTTCATAACAGTTCACAGGTTGTCCTTGTTAGAAGTTTATTTAAAATCTATTCATTTCATTTTTCCTTTATGACTTGGGCAAAGGCCTACACCGTTCATCATTTAAAACATAGGCTATATTAATCGTCCGATGCGGCAAGTCAAAAAGATGGACGATAATCTTACTTTAGGGAGGTTATCCTTCATGTACGGATATGGCGGATACGGTTATGGATGCGGTTATCCAGCAGCAGGTGCCGGCTGCGGCAGCGGTTTTGCGTTAATTGTAGTATTATTCATTCTCTTAATCATAGTTGGCTGCGCTTGCTGGAAGTTTTAATTACTTGAGAAGGTGCCAAAGGCGCCTTCTCTTATTAACTTTTTTGCACCGCTCTGATAGACTGAATATAATAATATAAAATTAATACCAGGCGTATTTTTGGCTTTCCAATATGGTCTTCTTGCCAATAATTTAGCCATTTTTTTATTCTTTATTACATAGCGGGAGTGATAATCATGCTGAGCATGAAAGATATTATACGCGACGGCCACCCAACTTTAAGGAAATTTGCTGCGGAAGTAAACATGCCTCCATCTGCAGAAGAAAAACGAATCCTGCGGGAAATGATGGAATACGTAAAAAACAGCCAGGATCCTGAGCTTGCTGCAAAATATGGCTTAAGGGCAGGCATTGGATTAGCTGCTCCTCAAATTAATGTTTCCAAGAGGATGATCGCTGTTCATGTAACCTATAACGGAGAGCTGTTCAGTTATGCATTCTTCAACCCTAAGATCATCAGCCATTCTGTGCAGCGTTCTTATCTGGCTGCAGGAGAAGGCTGTCTGTCTGTTGATGAATCCATACCCGGTTTTGTGCCCCGATATGCAAAAGTGACTGTTAAAGGAACAGACCTGGAAGGCAATGAAATAAAACTCAAGTTAAAAGGGCTGCCTGCCATTGTGTTTCAGCACGAAATTGACCATCTGAACGGAATCATGTTTTACGATCACATCAACAAACAAAATCCGTTTCAGCCAATTGAAAATGCCATTGCTATAGAACGATAGAAAGCAAAAGCATTCTCAGCATAACAAAAAAAGCCTCCAGCTATTGAATTGGAGGCTTTTTGCGCTGCTATATTAATTGAAGTTCCTTTAATCCCTTCCAGATTCCTTCCTGGTCCACTCCTGAAGTTACATGGTCTGCTGCCTTCTTAACCACTTCATCTGCGTTGCCCATTGCTATCCCCGTTCCGACAGCATTCAGCATCTCTATATCATTGAGCCCATCTCCAAAGGCATATACATCCTTCAAGTCAAACCCAAGCCTTTTTATCATTTGCTTTATCCCTTCAGCTTTGGATCCGCCAGCAGGCAAAACATCAACGGAATATGGATGCCATCTGATAAAGCCAAAATCAGGATATACAGATGAAGAAATATACTTTTCCTCATCCTTTTCCTCGCAGAAGAGCAGTGATTGATATAATTCCCTGCCGCTGTAAAACTCCTGGTCTTCCTCTGGGTGCGGGAACTTTAAGCTCCCCATGCTTTCCTCAATAAATGGATGATGGGTTACCGAAGCTTTCATTGTTTTCTCATTCATAAACACTAACGGATGTCCGTTTGACTGTGCATGCCGGTATAGCTTTTCAATTTCAGCTGTTTTAAGTGGATTGCGGTATATGGGCTCGTTTTCAAATACGACATATTGGCCGTTAAAGCTGACAAATGAATCAATATCAAGCTCGCTGCGCAAGTTCTCATACATGAAAGGCGCTCTGCCGGTAGCAATCGCCACAAAAGTCCCATTCTTTTTCAGCTTGTCAATTGCCTCTTTCGTACTGTCCGGCAAATTTTTTTCGTGATCCAATAAGGTTCCATCTATATCAAAGAAAACAATCTTTTTCATATAAAACAAACTTCCTTTCAAACGTTATTCAACTGGCTGTTATTTCATAGTTTATCGTAATAAAACACTAAACCCATAAAGTGAAAAAGTCAATTTCGTTACTATAAACAATGCCGATTTCCATTTTTACCCACGATAGATTTATCTATTTTACCATATAATATTAAGAAAAGCGGAATACCCTTACCCGCGAAGGATCGCAGACTAAAAAAAGACAAGCTTGTTCAGCCTGCCAAAGGGCTGAACAGTATCAAAAGCAGCCACATTTATTACAAAAATCTGTTTAAAACGTCCCTGCTGCCTTTACTTTGGACAAGGATCGTTTAAAATAGAAAGTAAGGAGTTGATCCACTATGTTAAAGAAGCTGAGAAAGAAGCTTTTAAAACAGTGGAATGAAATGCTTCGAAAAAAATCTATTGCCTGACAAATTTGAGCCCTTCAAACTTGCGAAGGGCTCCTTCCTTATTGTAAATTGGTTATCAGTATACTTTTTACATAGATTCGGAAGCGTATTAGCATTGAGAAGAATTAATATTCATATCCCGCAGGAAAAAACATGTAATACATGTTATTATTTTATATATTAGATC
>NZ_BCUY01000116.1 GCF_001591465.1 Cytobacillus firmus NBRC 15306 | reverse complement strand
TTAAGATCCAATTACCATCAATTCATCAACTAGTTTATAATAAAAATGATGTCTGCATGAGATAATTTCAGTCTCTAAAGACCCAAAGATATTTAAGAAGGTGAAAAAAATCAACATCATCGAAACAAGGGTGAGAAGTTTCATTGAAGATATTCAGCACCCGAAGCAAAAGAAGAAGTTAAACATAAATGATTTGGAATTTCAGCTGCGCAAATTACTGGATGATTATTATGAAATGGACGGTTATTCACTGTTTTATGAAGCCATTCAATCATTGCAGGATGAAGGGCAGCTGACACCTATACATAATCATCAATACAACGGGAAAACACCGTCTCTGCCTTTATATTTCTGGGTGAATGTGAAAGCTCATACCGGCAAATGGGATCGCCTCGAGATGATGAAGTTAAGTGATCGGTTCGATTTTTCGTTTTATGAACGGCACCCTGAATGGCAGACGAAAGAGGAATGGAGCCGGATCAGGAATTTAAATGCTTTTCTCCAATCCAGCGGCGAACGGGAAATCGTTTCACTTGAGGAAAGAAGCCTGGAGCTGTTCGGTCATGAAAAATTCCTGCAGGATTTAGTCAGTTTTCCTGATGGTAAGGGATTTTTAGCCCGAGTTGGTGTATCTGAAGAACAGTTGAAAGTTGTGAAATACGGGGAGCCTTTTGTGTTTTGGATGAAGCAGGGAAAAGAAATTAAAGATATTCAGCGAGTGCTCATTGTCGAGAATCTATCATTCTTTCATACTTCCATTCAATTATTGGAAAGCGATCTGCTCGATTACGAGCCTGAACTGATCATTTATGGGGAAGGTACTAAAATTGAACGGAGCTTTTCGTTTTTCTTTAAAATTTTCCCGGTTAAATCGTACCTATTCTATTATGCGGGGGATCTGGATGCTGCAGGCTACGGGATCATGACCAGGCTGCTTGATAAATATCCGGAATGCTGCATTCAGCCTGCATTGAAGATTTACCGTAAAATGCTCGATTGTATGGAACAAAGAAATGAACAGAAATCCGGCCAGCTTCAAAATCTTAAATACCGTGAAGCGTTCTTTAGGTGGTTTACGGAAGAGGAGCAAGAACTCTTATTGCAATTATGGCAGGAAAATAAACGGATTCCTCAGGAAGTCCTGACAATTGAAACATGGAGGAGATGGATGTGAACGAGTCATGGGAAGGATTCGCCCAGCGGATGCAGCGTTTAAACCCGCTGTTTGAGCTTGGAAGAGGAATGGAAGTCGGAGAGCTGAAGCCTCATATCCAGACGATTCTGATGCAGGTGCTCCTCACCATTTTTTATCGGGAATTGAATGATGATGATCACCGGAGAAAATCAGATATCAAATATATGGTGGAAGATTCGATTAAACAAATGAAGCTATTGGCTGATGAGAAGCAGATTGAACGAATCACAAGCGGACTTTTGTATCAGGGAAAAGAAGAGTACAGCAGGCCGTTTGAATCCCTTTATTACGATGAAATCAGACAGTCATGGGAGACGCAGGTATTCCGCTATGTGACAATGGATGAATTATATACAAACCTGGAGATGGGCGGATCAATCGTCTACAAACTCACAGATGTCTCACAGGAAATGATTTTCATGAGCAGGGAAATGGCGGAGGAGTTCTCGATCACCATTGAACAGCTCTATAGTATGCAGCTGATTAAAAACGGTAATTTCCGCAAAGCTACCCGAAACCTCGATCACCTCATTTCACGGGTCAACCGCTTAATGGCAAGAGAATTCTCCTTTCAAAAAGAAATGATCAATAATCCCAAAATCTTATTGATGGAAGAAGAAATGCAAAGGGCTGATAACCGTGCGGAAATTGAAAAGCAATTTGAAGAAGAGAAAAACCACTTCCGTACTATTAGCAGTATGATTGAGAAGACAAAACGAAGAAACGAGGAAGATGATCACATACAAAGAGAACTAATCCTCCTGCAGGAAAAGATCGGCCATACCAGGCAATTGCATGACCGTTTCGCCAAGCTTGTAATACAAAATATCTCCTATGAAATGAAATTAAAAGCGGAAAACCCTTCACTGTTTTGGGAAACGAGCCTCGTTTCGTTTCGGGAGCACATTTATGAAAATTGGTTCATCAAGGAGGGGGGATCTTCCTTCGATCGTGTTGAGAAGGTACTTGGTCCTTTATTTTCGCCAAAGAATGAATTTATCTTGCCCTTGGATTGGATCTGGGGAGAACAGGAATTTGATGAAAAGCAGATGACAGAGAGGATGGAGGAAGAAACGGAAGAGGAAAGTATTACCCATCAGCGGGTAACCAACTGGGATTCTGTTATCATGGCCTGGAGCTATGTGTTTCAATATTTGCAGACATACGGAGAGTTTTCCCTGGCTGATTTAACGACATTGCCGCTTGAGGTACAGGATTTATGGTTTGAAGAATCGGAAACGATTGATTTATGGATGATGTTTGATAAAAAGCCGCTGAAGGTTCAGGTGCTGCACCGGAGGGAAGAGAGCTTGAGCGATGAGAGGGAGATTCTCCTCTATAAACTGATGCAGGAGTATCCGCAATTCCAGGTGTTTGAAGGATTGAAACTTTATACCGAGTTTGATCATCGAGCGGAACCTTTCCTCTGGTATCAAATGAAAATCACTCCGTTTAAAATTTGTGTTCAGGAGGAGAAATGATGAGTGCAGAAAGTATTAAGACTGCATCAGCGGTTTATTTTACGCTTTTAAAAGACAAGGTTATCGATGAGAACAGCGAGCACTTTCAGGCGTATTTCAATCCTGATGTAAGACAGACGGTGCTTTTAATGGCAGACGAATCCGGGACCTTTATCATAGAATCGCCTAAACGTATTCAGCTGGTTGTGCAGCCGACCGGCTCTGTTTTTGCAACGAATTTTACACATATGAAGGACAGGCATAAGCAGGTTGAAACCAAAAAACATTTTCACCTGATGAGCGTTGTCATTATGGCATTCCTGGCGAGCATCGACCGAAATCAGGCGGCTAAGATCCGCACGAAGCGCGAAGGGATCAGCTTCTATACATTGGAACGGCAAGTCAATGATGTCATCATGAATTGGGATAGTCTGCTTAAAGCAAAACCTGATTTCGGAGAAGAAGAAAAAATTGATATGAAAGACGTTGTGACGACATGGAAATACATGGAGGTCGACACAGATGATTTAGGATCCAGGAAAGCCAATCGCAGAACGCGGATCGGATTGATTGCAAGTGCCATGCGCCTTTTGGAAACAGAAGGACTCATCGTCATCCTGGATCGGGAGGAGATACCGAAGGCGATTCCGAAGCAGGAGTTATTTGAGCGGATTGAATACCTGTATCATGACTATGACCGTTATGAAATGTTCAAGGAATTAATGAAAACAGAGGAGGATCAGCATGCCGAAAATACATCGAATTAGAATTGCCGGCCTGAAATATGATGGCATGCAAAAGCAGTATAGGGACACCACCTTTAACTTTCATAATGAGGAAACCTCCACAAATGGCCTCATTTCGATGATGAATGGAGGAGGGAAAGGTGTTTTCCTGCAGACCATATTTCAGATCCTTAAGCCGGGTACTGCATGGGGAAAGCAGAATAATCGCTATTATCAGCAATTCTTTTTTAATAATAAGGAGCAATTCATACCTTATACCTTTCATGTTCTCATACAATGGGAGCTCGACGGGGCTGACCGCAGGCATTTGGTGACGGGCGGAATGTTTTCAGCAGAACAGCGGATTTCCATGAATGAAGAAAGCGGAGATAGCAAACCGCTTGAACAGGAAGCGAAAATTGTCCCGAATATTACCTTTTATACAAGGGAGTTTGAACGAAAAGAAGAAGCATCACTTGAACATATTCCTCTCTATGAAGATGGAGAGCTGGCTGAAACAGAAGGACTGAAGGATTACTTAAAATGGAATGGGTATGATGTTTACCGGGATACAAAGAAACACTACCGAATTCTTGATACATATGGGATTAACCGAAAAGATTGGGATATTATGAAGGACATTAATAAGGATGAAGGCGGCGTCGGAAAATTTTTTGAAGGCGCTGAAGATGATCATTCCCTGTTCCAAAAGCGGATCATTCCTACAGTCAGTCAGGTTCTGCATCGGACGGAGCATCAGAAGAACGATCTGGTGGAGATTTTTAAGAGTCAGGCAAGCATCGCGAAGGACCTCCCTGTTTTGCTGAAAAGAGAGCAGGCACATAAAGAGTTCCTGGAAAATATTCTTCCTTTTGAAGAGAGTCTGGCAAAGGGTATCGGGCATAAGGAAATTGTGGAGGACAGCATTAAGGCCGGAAGACAGTTGCTTGGCGCTTTGGAGCATTTGAAGAAAACAGAAGAAGAAACACTCATTGAGCTGGAAAAGGAAATCGAAAAATTAACAGGCAGGCAAGTGGATCTGCGTTTTCAGAAAGATAATCTTGAGTATGCAAAAGCTCACCGGGAAGTGCTGGATTGGGAAAAGAAATTAGCGGAAGAGCAGAAGAAGCATATTGTTCTGCAGGAAGCGGTGAGGGAAAAGCAGGAGCGAAAAGAGGAGCTGGCTATTCAGCTGTTATTAAAAGAATGGCATGAAGGGGAACAAAGCATTCGCGCGCTTTCCCAGCAAATTGCCAAGCTTGAGCAGAACAGCGGCCTGGAGCAAGTGAATCAAAGAATGGATGAAATCAAAAAAGAGGCGGCACAGCAATGGGAGAAATCCTCTGCTGCCATTAGGGAAGCCGTTCAGCAATATTCCGGATATCAAAGGTTTTTAAAGAAAAAAGCAAACGACCTGTCTAAGCAGGATAAACAAAAGACCCAGGAGATTGCCCAGCTTCGAACAGAAATTGATTTTCTTTATACTCAAATTCATGAATTTGAATCAAAAGAAGAACAGCTTATCAAGGAATTCGGTGACCGCATTACCTATGATTTAACAGGTTTTATTGAAAATCTGAATATACAGATAGAAACCAAAGAAGCGGCACTCGAAGATATACAGGCAAAAGAGAATAGATCAAATGAAAAACAAAATCAGCTTGCTTCTTCCCATGGTACACTCGCACAATCCATTCAGTTTTCTGAAGAAAAGTGTGAAGAGTTAAAAAGGAAAAGTGAAGAGCAGCAGCAAAAAGAAACTAAGCTGTACGATAAGCTGCAAGGTGTGCTGCAAGGTGTCACAGCTCCATTCACGAACGCTCTTTTATCAAAATATGCCCTGGAGGTGGAAGAGCTCCTCGTTCAAAATCGCGCGCAAGGGGAAGAATTAAAGAAAGAGCTCTGGGAAACGCAGCTGGATTATGCCTTGAATGATGAGCATTTCTGGATTGCGAATAATGATGTGAAGGAACTGAAGGAATGGATTGATGAGAAAACAGGCATAGATGTGTTTTACGGCTCACAATTTCTCCAATCCTTAAAACCGGATGAAATGGCGAGCCACATGCTTTCTCATCCTCTCCTGCCATATGGCTTAGTGGTCAGCAGGCCGCAATGGGAAAAAATGAATAAACAGGTTCTTGCAGGAAGAATGTTTAAGAGCCCTGTTCCGATTTTTATGAGAGAAGAAATGGCGGGCGAAAATCAGCAGAATGCCTTTGTGATGATCACCGGGACGGAGAAGGAGCTGCTGGCGGATAAAAATCAGTTCACAAACTGGAAAATTCAGATTGCGAAACAAATAGAAGAAAAGAAAGATACACTTGCAGAGTTAGAAAAAACAGAAACAGCACTGCGCCGTATTATAAAAGAGATAGACCGATTCCTTTCCCATGACCTTGCCGGTGATATCGAAAAAGTACTGCTTCAGGAAAAGGAAGCCCTGCTTTCAAGGAAAAAGGAATTGCAGGCTATCATCGTGCAGGAGGAAAAAGAAAAAGAACTGCAGCTGGGACTTAGAGAACAGCTGGAAAAGACGAAGAAAAAGATTGAAAAACTATCTAAAGATGCGGAATCCTTTGCGGAATTTAACCGAGAAAAATCGATGCATCAGGAAAATAAACGGGTAAAGCAGGAAAAAGAGAAACAAAAGGAAGCTTTCGAAAAGCTGCAGAATGAGCTGGGAAATGAGCTTCAGACCATCGCTGACCTTCAGGAAAAGTGGAGCCAGACCTATCTGGAATGGAAGCTGTCAGCCGAGCAGAATATTAAGAAGATAAGCTTTTTTATAGACGGTGCTGCTTTTCCAGCCGCTGAGAAAGCAGAAGCTTCTGAGGAGGTTCCGCGATTATCACCCTATATTTTAGAAGAAATCAATGGCAGCATTGAGGAGCTTAAACAGCTTCAAAAATCAAAAGAAGAACAAGCAAGTGAACTGCTCGCGATTCAGGCGACAAAAGAATCCGAGCAGAAGCAGCAAAGGAAGCTGGAGAAAAAACTTCATGCTCTTAATGAAGAGTGGAAGGATGCTTCTGTACCGGATGAACCAATAAGTATTTTGGAAAATATGGTTCAGACAGCTGCAAAGGAAACCAAGGCAGCAGAAAAAGAAGAGCGGGAGCAGGAAAAGACCGTTACCATTGCGGAAACGTCCTTAAAGCATGGAATGGATCAGCGTAAAAAATCCGCTAAAAAAGTGGCAAAGCATGATCAGCAGCCTGAAGAATGGGAAGAACTTGATTTGGAAGTGAAGACCGTTGAAATTGCTGACCAGACCAAACAGACAAATGCAGAAATAAAGAAAACGGAAGAGCGCAAAAAAGAGACAGAACAAAACATAACTGAGTTTGAAAACAATCAATTGCATTTATCCGTCATTCTTAAAGAGGAAGCGGCAGCTTTTTCGGATGATGATATAGAAAAAATAAAGAGTCAAGGAAAGCAAAGCATCCTATCCTGGAGTGAAAAACATCAGGCTATTCAGGATGAAGGGCAAGAAAAGCATGCGAAGATTGAACAGTCACTAAGAAATTTAAAGCTTGCTATTGAAGGCAAGGATTGGGAAATCCGTTTTAAGAATGAAGTCTTAGCTACGCTTGATCATATGGATACAAGGCATTATGCGCATATTCAAAGTGTCGTACAGAACATGAAGCGCTTTTCACAGAGCGGCCTGGAGCAGCTGGAGCGCGACAAAGAACGGGCGGAAAAGGCGCAAAACTTCTGGGCAAGCCGGGCAAGCATGAAGGTAATGAGCATTTCAGAGGCGATTCGCTCGATGATTGCGAAAATGAAGCTAAAGAATGAAAGGGGTTCCTTCCCGCTTGTCCAGCTCAAAGAAGACATCCTGCCTAAAAAAGCGGAAGATGTTGAACCTTTACTGAAACAGCATTTTGTTTCAGCCATTAACAAAATTACAAAGCGATTCGAGATGATTGATGACAATAATCAGCTGCTTGATCAGGAAATTAAACAGCTTATCAGTGATGAGCAGATTTTATTTGTCTCTCTCAGAAATCGTTACCCAGAACTGTTGGTTTATAACATGCGTACTGATAATGCCTTCATGTACGGAAAACCGCAGCGTGAGCATTATTCAACCTGGCAGACGATCAACCAGGGTTCAAAGACAAAATCCGATGGCAGCGGCGGTCAAAAGCTATCTGCCCGCATGGTCATGATGATGATGCTTCTTTCTGTTAAGAGTGAAACCGATCAAAGCTGGGTTCCGTTAGTCTGTGATAATCCGTTTGGACAAGCGGCTTCTGCCCATGTGCTTGACCCGATTTTCGCTGTAGCCGATAAGCTGAAGTTCCAATTCATCGTCGTCACTCCGCCTGAATTGGTGAAAACAGAGATCAGCCAGAGGTTCGATGCGTACTATAAATTGGATTTCATCCGGGAAAAAGGGAAAGAGATTGTGTCGGATACGATTGTACCTGCGTTTCGAATTTATCAGGGAGAGGAAGCTGTTCATTAGATTAAAAGAATGAAAGTATTGCCATTTAACAAAAACTATGCAATACTTGGTTGAAAATATATATTTTATACAAATTCTTATCCAGAGAGGTGGAGGGACTGGCCCTGCGAAGCCTCAGCAACCCCTGATTATATCAGGAAGGTGCTAATTCCAACAGAGTTGACACTCTGGGAGATAAGAGGTCGTTTTTGATAGCAAAGGCCTCTTAAAAATAAGAGGCCTTTTTTTGATGCTCCTTTATGATTTGAGCTGGATTAGATTAGAACGAAGAAAGAGGAGGAATGGCAAAATGGAAAACGGCGTTATACAGGTACCGGAAGCATATTTGAGGATATTACAGGAATCTGATTTGCTCGGCTTCGGGCAGTCATGTGATAGAAAAACAGGATTTTTACTGAAGGGGCTGGCTGCCTCAAAACCAGGAGGCAGTTTTTTGGAGCTGGGAACAGGTACGGGAGCGTCTGCTTCATGGATCATGGATGGGATGGATGAAGGCAGTAAGCTTACGACCGTTGACATAGATTCGACAGTGCAATCGATCGCGAGAAAGTACCTCGGGAATGACAGCAGAATCACATTTTGCTGTGAGGATGGCGCAGCATTTATCAACAGCCTGTCGGAAGGGTTCGATTTTATTTTTGCAGATACGTGGCCGGGGAAATTCGAGCTTCTGGACAAAACCTTGGATCATTTGAATATCGGCGGTTTTTATGTGATTCATGATGTGTTTCCGCAGCAGAAATTGCCTGAAGGATATAGAATTAAAGCCACTAAACTATTAAAAACTCTGCAGGATAGACCTGACCTGGACATTACAGAATTGGATTGGGCTACCGGGCTGGTACTCGCTGTGAAAACAGCAGTTTGATAGATGAGATTTATTCAATGAAACTGAGGGGGATCGTTCCATGAATAGTATTAAAGATCAGGTTGAACATGTACTTCATAAGGGTGAAAACATTATTGAATGTTTAACCTGTTCATTAGTTGCACATTACTGTTTAGCACCGCATGCAGGCTTCTTTACGGCAACGAACAAAAGGCTGATT
>NZ_BCUY01000115.1 GCF_001591465.1 Cytobacillus firmus NBRC 15306 | reverse complement strand
GAATGGAATATATAATAAGAAAATTTAAATTTTAATTCCGACTTGACTCATAGGAATACCTGTATTATAGTAAGTCATTATAATATACATCTTTTGGGGAGGATTCAGTCCGATGAGTATAGGACTTTTAATTTTAAATATTTTCGTAATGCTTCTGCTTTTAGGCGCATTATTCTTTATGCAAAAAAAGCATATCTCATTCTCAAAGCGTGTGTTTACAGCGCTTGGTTTAGGGATCCTGTTCGGCTTCGCGCTTCAGCTGATATATGGACCGGGTGCTGAGGTCATTGCCAAATCTGCAGACTGGTTTAATTTAGTTGGCGGAGGTTATGTCAAGTTCCTGCAAATGATCGTCATGCCGCTTGTCTTCATTTCGATTTTAGGTGCTTTTACTAAACTGAAATTAACAAATAATATTGGAAGAATAAGTGTGCTTATCCTTGGACTGCTTGTAGGTACCACTGCAGTTGCGGCTGCTGTAGGAATTGCAACAGCTGTTGGTTTTGACTTGGAGGCTGTCCAAATCAGCGAAGGCGATGCTGAGACTGCCCGCGGGCAACAGCTTGAAGAAACATATCAGGGCATTGAAGGAAGAACGTTCCCGCAGCAAATGCTTGATTTGCTTCCGGCTAACCCGTTCCTTGATTTTACAGGGGCAAGACCAACATCTACGATTTCAGTCGTTATCTTTGCAGCCTTTTTAGGAATTGCTTATCTTGGTGTGAGAAGGAAATCACCAGAGCAGGCTGAACTCTTTGCGAAAATTGTGGATGCATTCTATGCAATTATCATGCGTGTTGTTACATTAATTTTACGCTTAACACCATATGGAGTTTTGGCAATTATGACGAAAACAGTTGCCATGAGTGATTTTGACTCCATTTTAAATCTGGGTAAATTTGTTATTGCTTCTTATGTGGCGCTTGCAATTATGTTCCTGATTCACCTGCTGCTTTTAACATTAAGCGGATTAAATCCAATCACATACTTGAAAAAAGCATTCCCGGTATTGACCTTTGCTTTTACGTCAAGAACAAGCGCCGGTTCATTGCCTTTGAATATTAAAACGCAAAAGTCACTCGGTGTTCCTGAAGGAATTGCCAACTTTGCAGGATCATTCGGCCTTTCCATCGGCCAAAATGGATGTGCGGGAATCTATCCGGCCATGCTTGCTGTAATGATTGCTCCGACTGTGGGCATTAATCCGCTGTCACCGGGATTTATTTTTACTCTCATTCTCATTGTAGCGATCAGCTCCTTTGGTGTGGCAGGGGTCGGCGGCGGTGCGACATTCGCAGCGATCCTGGTATTATCTGCCCTTGACCTGCCTATTGCACTCGCTGGCTTGCTGATCTCAATTGAACCGCTAATCGACATGGGACGCACAGCCCTCAATGTCAGCGGATCCATGACCTCCGGTATCCTAACGAGCAGAGTCACAGGTGAAATGGATGGAAGCCTTTATAACGATATGAATGAAAAATTAGAAGCAGAAGCATAAGAAAAATCGACAGGTGCCTGGCACCTGTCGATTTTTTTCATTTGACCGTCTTTTTTATAACCATTAAGGACGTCATGGCGCCCACGAATAGTATGGTTATAAAAGAGTACAGGAACTTTTCAATACCGACTATCTTTAATCCGCTTAAAATAACCAATCCATCAATTGCGAATATTAAAGCGCCGATATTAATAGGAAGAAGCTTTGTCATAAGCTGTGCAAGCAGGTCTGTGCCCCCTGTGCTTGTTTCGTAACGGAGCATAAGACCGATCCCAAAACCCACCAGGCAGCCGCCTAAAATGGAGCTGGGCAATATGGAAAGCTCAAACTGACCTCGCAAAGCAGCAAGCAAATCAATAATGAAGGATGAAATCAGAAGGCCATGCAGGCTATAGAAGAAGTATTTTTTCTCATAAAACCAGGCAAGTACATATAATGGAATGCTCAGGACAATCATGCTCAATCCAGTGGGGAATTCGTAATAATAATGGAGGATCAGCCCTATGCCAATAATGCCCCCGTCAAGTAAATGGTGGGGGACAAGAAAGCCGTTAATGCCAATGCCTAATAATAAACTTCCTATTAAAGTTACAAGCAGCTTTTCAAACATAAGCCTATCACCCTAACTTGTCCATTCTATACTTATAGAATATGAATGGTCAGGGATGAAATAGAAGCGGTTCCATGCAAAAAAGCTTGTCCGGTTTGGACAAGCTTTTGATCTTCCGGTTAGTGGTTAGTGTGGCAGGAACGCAAGCTGGTAAAAGAATAATACTGCAAATAAATATACCAGGGGATGAACTTCTCTCCATTTTCCTTTTACTGCTTTCATAAGCGGATAAGCGATAAACCCAAGTGCAATTCCTGTTGCAATACTGGATGTCAGCGGCATGCTTAAGATAATCAGGAATGCAGGGAAAGCTTCATCTAGTTCATTCCATTTAATGTGAGAAATGCTGCCCATCATCAGGCTTCCAACAATAATCAGGGCAGGTGCAGTAATAGCAGCAAGACCTGATACTGCACTGACAAGAGGTCCGAAGAAAGCTGAAAGCAGGAACAAACCTGCAACAGTCAAGGTTGTTAATCCTGTTCTTCCGCCGACTGATACTCCTGTTGATGATTCTATATATGCCGAAGTTGGACTTGTGCCAAACATGGCACCGATAGAAGTAGCGATGGAATCCGATAAAAGGGCCTCACGTGCTCTGGGCATCGTTTTGCCTTTCATTAATCCGGCCTGCTGGGCAACGCCGATCATCGTTCCAGTCGTATCAAAAATCGTTACAAGCAGGAAGGAGAAAACAACGGCGTATAAACTGTGCTGGATAACATCTCCAATTGCTTCAAATGGATTTAAAATGATGATTCCATCCGGAAGCGAAGGCAGTGAAACAAATCCCTGGTCAAAAGAAAGCTGTCCTGTAAAGAAGGCAATCAGGGCAGTGATAATCATGCCAAAAAATAAAGCCCCGTTAATCCCGAGCGTCATGAGAATTAAAGTTACAGCAAGGCCGACAAGGGCAAGAATGGATTGAGGAGAATGCAAGTCTCCGAGTGCAACAAGATTTGTTGGGTGGCTTGTAATCAGCCCGGTTAAGCGCAAGCCGATAAAGGCAATAAATAAACCGATTCCGGCAGTAATTCCGTGCTTTAAATTATCAGGGATCGCAATGATCAGCTTTTCCCGGAAAGGGGTAAGCGACAATATAATGAAGATAATACCAGCAATAAATACTGCTGAGAATGCAGTCATGTAATCAATATTTCCATGGGTTCCGACAACAGAGTAGGCAAAATAGGCGTTCAGGCCCATTCCCGGTGCGATGGCAATCGGATAATTGGCGAACAGTGCCATCCAGAGAGTACCTGCAACAGTTGCAATAATGGTAGCGGAAAAGACCTGCTCAAAAGGTACACCTGCATCAGATAAGATGACAGGGTTTACAACCACAATATAAACCATAGTTAGGAATGTCGTGATGCCTGCCAAGACCTCGGTCTTTACGTTTGTTTGATTTTCTTTTAATTTGAACATAGTAAGTCCCCCATAAACTATAACTTCTTTCAGGTTATATGTGTTATTGATAAATACGAACGTTTAAAAAGCACAAATAATATAATATTCGTTTTTAATGAAAATTTCAAGACCTTAATGTTATTATTCTATATATTGGCTGTTTCATCCTAATATATAGAAAAAAGCTTTCCTAGTGCTGATGCGGAAATTTGCTTTCCGCGATATAAAAATGTGTTGATTATCAATAGAGTATGCTTATACACTAATGTCAAACGAAAACGAAATGGGGTTGGCCAATGTTTGCAAATCTTAAAACAATGAACCTGAGTCAGCAGGCCGAATATTTAACAAAGGCCCTTGTACAGATCGAGAGCTATAACCATTCAGATGGAGAAGGGCATAAAGCTGACTTTCTAAAGGAAGTAATCTGTTCGTATCCATCTTTTAAGGATAATGATCATATAGTATGGACCCAGGAAATCCCCGGAGATGAACTGGGCCGCAAGAATGTGTTTGCCTTCCTGAAGGGGAGGTCGATGAGCAAAAAGACCATTATATATCTGGCCCATTTGGACACGGTCGGCACTGAGGATTTTGGTCCCATTCAGGGCATGGCCCATGATCCCGATAAGCTTCAGGAATTTTTTGTACAATATGGCTCTGATCCGGAAGTGCAGGAAGATGCCCGGTCCAATGAGTGGCTTTTTGGAAGAGGGGCATTGGATATGCAGAGCGGAATTGCTGTACATCTGGCCAATCTCCTGTTTTTCTCGGAAAATCCCGGTGAATTGGACGGGAATTTGCTTGTTATGTTCAATGCTGATGAGGAGGGTGAGCATAAAGGAAGCAGAGCAGCACTTTCCGAATTGCTTAGGCTGAAAGAAAAAATGGATCTGGAATATATGGCTGCCATAAATAATGATTTTATCTCGCCATTGTATGATGGAGATGCCACTAAGTATATTTACACGGGTACAGCAGGCAAGATATTGCCGTGTTTCTCCATTTTCGGAAGGGAGGCCCACGCTGGTGAAAGTCTTGCGGGAATTGATCCTACATTAATTGCTGCAGAGCTGACTGCGCGCATCAGCCAGAATTTTCAGCTGACTGAGAAGCTGGAAGGAGAACTGGTGCTTCCGCCAAGCTGTTTATATATGAGGGATGATAAAAGACGCTATGACGTTCAGACGGCAGTTGGGTGCAGAGTTTACTTCAATTACTTTTTCTATGAGAAACCTCTTAAGCAGCTTTCGAAAGAACTGAGAATGATTGCAGAAGATGCGGCCATCGCAGTTGAGCACCGCCTGGAAGGTGCCTATAAGGATTTTCGGACAGTCAATAAGCTGCCGGAAAGACAGCTGGACTGGGGAACAGAAGTGACGGCTTTAGATGACTTTCTTGTCTATCTTGAAGAAAAGGGCATCGATACTGTGAGTGTAATGGAAGAAGCAAGGAATAAGAGCTCGCTTCATGAAAATGATGCCAGAATGATTGCTTTTGATATAGTAGAATCACTTCACCAATCAGACCCTGAGAAGAAGCCTAGAGTGATCTTATTTTATGGAACACCCTTTCTTCCTGCCAACACGATTGATGTGACTGCAGAAAGAGGCATCTTTTTAAAAAGTTGTCTGGAGGAAGTGCTTGCTGAAGAGGCTAAGAAAACAGGCGAAACATTCAAAGTGCGCAAATATTTCCCTTACTTATCTGATGGAAGTTTTTTATCTTTTGACGGCTCGGATGAGGACATACAATCTCTTAAAAAGAATTTTCCTGCTTTAAACAGCCTTTTTCCACTTCCATTAAAGTCGATGAGAGACTTAAATATACCTGTGATAAACCTAGGAGTCTATGGCAAGGCTGGACACAAGTGGACTGAGCGGGTCTATAAACCGTATACTTTTGAAATTTTGCCTGAGGTTATCCGTAAGCTTACAAAAAGAATATTTGAAAAATAGGGAATTTAAGTTTTTAGAGGTAAAAGTAACCTTATCCGGATAATATCGTCTAATATGAGGATAGAATTCGGAGGCGATGAGCTGGAGGATTTTGCGAAGGGCATTGGCACCACAGATGATATTCTTTTTAATTATATTGATGATAAATTAGGCATTAAAGTTAATCGTAAATCTATTCAGGAAAAAACAGAAAGAGCATTCCAGAGCCAAAGGGATATTTTGATGCTGAGAGATGGGATTCAGGCAGGAATGCACTGTGTAGCTGTTCCTAATGATGTGACGCATTTTCTTTCCTTTCATGAGAAGGTTATGAGGTACAAGGCTTTTTCTGAAATACCCATGGATGAACTGATAATGGGGCAAAGCATTAGATAAAAAAAGGAGCAGGCCAGTCCCGCTCCTTTTAACATTAAAAAATTGCATTTAAGATGAGGTAAACAATGCCTGCTAATGTTGCCGAAATCGGCAATGTGATTACCCAAGTAATAAGCATTCTCTGCGCTGTTCCCCACTTTACACCCTTAAGTCTGTGGGCAGAACCTACACCCAGGATGGAAGAGGAGATAACATGAGTAGTGCTGACCGGCAGATGGATATATGTAGCGCCAAAGATGATCATAGCACCTGTCAGGTCTGCTGCAACACCATTTATAGGACGGATTTTCATGATTTTTCCGCCGACTGTTTTAATGATTTTCCAGCCGCCGACAGAAGTTCCGAGACCCATAGCTAATGCACAGGAAAACTGTACCCAAAATGGAATATCATTTGAAGTGACATAGTTGTTTGCTATAAGTGCCATTGTAATGATACCCATAGCTTTCTGTGCATCATTTGTTCCGTGTGTATAGGATTGAAGAGCAGCAGTGAAGATCTGGAACAGCCTGAAGTTCCGGTTTGTTTTAGTCAGGTTGTTGTTTTTGAAAACAATCTTAAAGATGCTGTAAACAATAAAACCGGCTGCAAATGCAATTAACGGCGAAAAGATAAGTGCTTGAAGGATCTTTAAAAATCCCTGATAGTTTAAAGCTGAAAATCCGGCAGCAGCAATCGCAGCACCTGCTATCGACCCGATGATCGCATGGGAAGAGCTGCTTGGGATGCCATAATACCACGTCAGCAGGTTCCAGAATATCGCTGCGATTAGAGCGGCGAGAATGACAAGAGAACCATTCTGCAAGGTAAAAGGATCCACAATATCCTTTGTAATGGTTTTGGCAACCCCGGTAAATGTCATGGCACCCACAAAGTTCATGACTGCTGCCAGTATGATGGCATGCCTTGGCTTAAGAGCCTTAGTGGAGACCGAGGTAGCTATTGCGTTTGCTGTATCATGAAAACCATTGATAAAGTCAAATGCCAGGGCACCAATGACAATTAAGATTGTTATAATAAATATTAAATCCATTAAGATCGCCCCTTAAGCATTTTTCATGATGATGGTTTCGAGCGTATTGGCGACATTCTGGCAGCTGTCCGCAATATCTTCAAGCGTTTCATAAATTTCTTTATACTGAATGATACGAATAGGATCTTTTTCAGTAGCAAAAAGATGCTTGATTGACTGACGGCGGACACCATCACATTTGGATTCGTAATCTTTAATTTTGATTGCATGTTCTCTGATCTGCAATAATTTCTTAGTTGACAGAAGTTCTACGCACTTTTCAATTTCAATTGCACAATTCTTGATGGCATCCACGAACTTCAGCATAAATTCATCTGCCTGTGTCATAGAATACATTTCAAATAAATCAGCACATTCTTCAAATCCATCCAGCACATCATCCATGCTCATGGCAAGGTGAAGAATATCTTCTCTTTCGATCGGTGTAATAAAAGCGTTATTTAATTCCTTAATGACTTCATGAACATAGGAATCCCCTTTTGTTTCATAATCCTTCATTGTTTTTGAAAAGGTTTTTAAATCACTGACATTGTTAATCTTATAGTCGGCAAAGTAAATCGCACTATCCTTTAAATTTACAGAAATATTGCTTAACAATGTGTTAAACTTGTCCTTCTTCTTAAAAACCATTTTTTTACCCCCAATTATTTTAGGAAAATACAATCAAACGTAATTATTTTATACGAAATCGACAAAATATGATAGTTTTTTTTATTACAGTAATATTCCCTGATTTTATGAGAATAAACGAAGAGACTATTTATAGCTGAAAGAAAGACACCGCCAATCTCGGCGGTGTCTTAATTATTGGGTGCTGACAGTCTATCCTCTCAGCCTTCCAATGAAGTCATGAAGCTGTTCCAGTGAATTCAAATTTTCATTGCATTTCCGGCTGTCATGGCAAATGTAATTTCCTTTTTTTGTATAAGTGCCCAACTGAGTACCCTTGGTTTCAGTTAAGAACATGCCTGTTTCTTCAAATTTGTTGCAGATGGCACAGATTCCTTTTTTGCTCAGCGGTTTGAATGTTCCATATATGCCAGTCAGTTTGCCATCGAGCAGGCTGATCATATACTTCCTGTTTGTGCCTTTGTCGTCCCATCCCAAGTAGCTGATTTCCCTGAAATCGATATCTTCAAGTGCTGGCATTTTTAATTTCTTTGCTTTTGGAAACATTTTTTTGATCGATTGTTCAGTTATAGAAGGAAAGGGTATTACATAGTCCTTTATATGCGCTAAGAAGGCATCTGCATGATCTCTTTCTTTTATATCACTGACTGTGGAAAGAAGCTGGTTTTGTTCCTCACTTAGCTCTGCAAAAAGGCTCAATACCTTTTCTGCAGAAAGAGATTTCAGTGCATTCAGCACTCCTGTATCATTGACAGATGCATGGCCATGGATCAGCACTTGCGTCTGATATTTAATAAAATTATATTGATCATTTCTGATGAAAGGTTCCATTATACACACTCCTATACCTTCAGCACCTTCGTATATCAACTTCACTTTATAAGAATTACATAAAAATGTAAATGTATAGAATGATTAGGAAATGAACTTGGCATATGAAAAAGCACTGAACAAGGTTCAGTGCGAATAATTCATTTTTTGTAAACTATTTTTTTGATTGTTTCGGCTGAAAGGAAATATTCTTCAGCCAATTTACTGATGGTTTTGCCGTTCTGGAATTCACTTTTAATAGAATGGTTCCTTTCATCCAGAGCTTTTCTTGCTCCAGAGCGGGATCCCCATTTTCGGTAGTCCTTTTCTGGCTTGGGGATATAAATAGCCTCACCCTGAACGTATTTTTGAATCTCTGCTATCAGATTCTCCGGTAAAACGGCATTAGCTTTTACATAACTCATTTCTGCCAGCTCCTTATTTATTTTGAAAATAAAAAATGAATAAGGTGCAAAGCCGATATCAGAAATGGTTTTAGCTGAATGGGCGATAATATGTTAATCCATTACCGCCTCATGCAAAGTATCGCCACCAATATCAGGCTTTGCATGAGACGCTGCATTATCAGGCATTGCAGCTGCAATGGCCATTCCCATCACCTCCTGAAAAGTGGATATTATTATATTATAAC
>NZ_BCUY01000114.1 GCF_001591465.1 Cytobacillus firmus NBRC 15306 | reverse complement strand
GTTTTTACATCCATCTCAGTTTTAGCGTTAAATCACAGCATTTCTGTGGGTCCTCTTTGTCTGATTCGAAATGTAGTCTTAGCCCGTCAGGTGTATAGTCAACAGAAGGGACTCGCGAGATGCCTGTCGATTTCAGCAGATTTTTGACTGCCGCCTTGTTGGACTGCTGGGCCGCTGACATCAGTTCATAAGAAAACTTTTTTGACTCTGCCATATTTACAAGCAATGTGCTGGCGTCTCTCATGAGGACCTCCATTTTTTTTGCAGAGCTCATGAACTTTTGCGGATCGACAGCAGGCAAGGTCCTGTAGAAATGCACAGGGTGATAAAAAGACTGATAAGCCTGCGGATAATTCCAGCAGTTTTGAAGCTGAGGATTGTATCCGGGCTTTGGGTAGCGAAAATAATAATAGGGGTACATCCGGTTCTGCCCCTTTCGATTAATAATAAATGCACGCATTCCCAATATATGAAAACAAGGCTATTCCTATGAAAGAACAAATTGCTTTCTCACAAAAGTTAGGCTTGAACCCGGCATACGAGGTATATAGGAAGAAGATATTCTATAAGGATTGATATTATTAGAAAAGGGGTAAAAGAAGGGAATGAAGAATATATTAGTGTGAGTAAATAATTTGTGCAGCTTACATAGATAGGAGGCCCCGGATGGAACTGGAACTGATTTTGGAAATCATTGAAAATAATGGATATTTGGGGCTGTTTCTCTGGCTTTGGGTAGGGGTCTTTGTTTTTCCTGTGCCAAATGAATTGATCGTGATGACTGTTGGACTTTCTTCCTCTTTAAAAACACTTCACCCTGTGCTTGCTTTCATTGTCATTTATCTTGGCATCTTGGCTGCATTGTCAACCTGTTATACAATCGGGCGTTTGATCGGCAGGCCTTTGCTAAAGTACTTTCATAAAAGCAAAAGGATGTCTAAAACGATTGATTCTTCTTTAAAGCTAATGGAAAAGTATCATGCCTTTTCCCTCTCCTTCAGTTATTTTGTTCCGGGTATCCGAAACTTCCTTCCCTTTTTATACGGCTTCAGTAAATTGCCATTTAAAAAATTCGCTTTATTTGCATACAGCGGCGCACTGATATGGCTGTCTTTAGCCTTCGCGATTGGCTATGTTTTTGGAGACCATATTGACACCATCATCAAACATGAAAAAGAAATACTGCTTGGCCTGACAGGCTTTGCAGCGATCTTCCTCATTTTTCGATTTGCCAGAAGAAAACGCGGGAAGGAGCAGGAAAAGCTGCATGATCAGGGTCTGGGACTATAATATAAAAAGGCAGCCGGGTGTTGCCTTTTTAAATGTCTAGCTCCAGCGCCTGCCCCCTCGAGGTGTCGGGGGCGGGCAAGGCGCTTGCGCTTATCTAACTTAATACTGATCGCGGTGCTCTACCAGGTCGATGGCTCCAAGTACAATATGGGCGAGCCCAAAACCAACGATGGTATCTGTTTGTTTGTTCTGCGGTTTTGTTTCATTGCATAGCCTGCCGCAGTGACAGCGGTTCCGAGAACAGCTGGAATTAATCCTTCGCGTACACGATCCATGACTGTCACCTCTTTTTTTGTGATTGTCCAAGAGGACATCCATAGTTTGTTCTTATATAATGAAGTATAGTATGACAACATTTTACATAGTGAAAGGGGATTGGGGAATGGAATTGAAAGGTACTCTAATCGAAACACTCGGAATGGAAATCGTGTCACTTGAAAAAGGCCGTGTAGTTGCCACTATGCCTGTTGATGAACGCACCCGCCAGCCGTTTGGCCTCCTGCATGGAGGAGCATCTGTCGCCCTTGCGGAAACTGTTGCAAGCATAGGAGCATTTGAACTTTGCGACAAAGAAACGGAATCCGTTGCAGGGCTTGAGATCAATGCTAACCATATACGTGCTAAAAAAGAAGGAATTGTGACGGCTGTCGCAACAGTGCTGCATCAGGGAAGAACCACAATGGTATGGGATATCAAAATTACGGATGAAAATGACAAGCTGGTATGCACATCCCGATGCACCATGGCGGTAATAAAAAGAAAATAAATAATAAAAAACCGCAAGAGGATTTCTTGCGGTTTTCCCATTTATGATTGTTCCTTGCTGCCTGCCTTTTTCATATGTGGTGCATCTTTCAAGTCATCCTGTACACTTTTGTCCCATAGCTCTACACCGGAGTTATAAGCTGCCCGGGCAATTAAATGCCCGGCTACAGGTGATGTCATGAAGATGAATATAATTCCGAGCAGAACTCTGGAATTGAAAAAGCCATCTTTAACATAAAAGAACAGCAGGGCTCCGAGCAGTATGGACATAACCCCGAGTGTAGCGGACTTTGATGCCGCATGGTTCCTGGTATAAACATCAGGAAGCCTGATAACGCCATATGCTGCGACAAGGCTTAAAAAAGCACCCAGAATAATCAGCACAATAATGACAATATTAGCGATCTCGTTCATTTTCGATAATAACCCCCTTCTCCAGATATTTAGAGAAGGCGACGGTCCCTATAAAGGCAAGAATCCCGATCAGAAGGATAACCTCCACAAACGCACTTGTATTAAGGGCGATAGAAATCAATGCAACAATTGCAACAAGATTTATGCCAATAGCATCAAGTGCAACAACACGGTCTGGAGTGGTCGGCCCTTTAATCACTCTGTAGATCAAACCGATGGTGGCAGCCGAAATGATAAGGATGGCACTTAGAACAACAGTATTCAGCATTACCGGCTCACCTCCAAGATTGCTTTTTCAAACGAATTCCGGATAGAATCAATGGTTTCCTCTGCATCTTCAATATCAATTGCATGAATGTAAAGAATCTTATTATCCGGGGAAACATCTACAACCAATGTCCCCGGAGTCAGTGTGATCAAATTCGATAGCACTGTTATTTCCCAGTCCTTTTTCAGAACAGTAGGGTAGGCGAAAATGCCTGGCTGCATATCAAGTTTGGGTCTTAACAATACTTTAAGCACGCCGATGTTCGCTAAGATAAGCTCTTTGATGAAAAGAAACAAAAGATTGATTACCGCTACAGCTCTTAATAGATAAAAGCGTGAATCGAAAAATCTTCTGAAAGTAAAGATGATGAGCAGGCCAAAAAGGTATCCTTTAAGGAACGCAACCGGTTCGTATGATCCTGTTAAAAACATCCACATAAACCCAAGGAACACATTTAATAATATTTGAAATGCCATACTCAATACTCCTTTAAAACTGCTTCAATATATATTTCCGGATTTGCAAGAGTTTCAGCAGCCTGTGAGATATACGGATAAACATACTCCGAGCCGACTCCGTAGAAAACGGCAATGACAATAAGGATAACCGGGGCAATCAACATTTTGCCGACAGGCACTTTTTCTTCCTCTTTATAGGCGCGAGGTGTACCCCAAAAGCCATTAATGAAGACTTTCATGATTGAAAACAGCACAAGAAGACTGGACATTAAGACGATCCCTGCTCCCCAGTAATGTTCTGCTTCAAATCCGCCTTTAACAATTAGAAGCTTTCCAACAAACCCGCTTAACGGAGGAATTCCCGCAAGAGCAAGCGCTGCGATGAAGAAGGTCCATCCCAGACCGGGATAGCGCTTGATCAGCCCGCTTATCTTATGCAAATTGCTTGTTCCGGCAATTGCAATCACGATGCCGGCAAGTAAGAATAGAGCCGCCTTAATAATCATATCATGGATCAAATAGAAGATGGACCCGGTAAGGGAATCAGTCGTCATAGCTGATACTCCAAACAAAATTGCCCCTACAGCAATGATGATATTGTAGATGATGATTTTCTTAATATCCCAGTAGGCAATTGCCCCAATGACTCCTGCGATGATCGACATAATTGCCAAAAAGCTTAAGAGCTGATGGGTAAAGCCAGTATCGTGATAAAAGAACAGCGTATAGGTTCTTGTAATGGAGTAAACTCCGACCTTTGTCAGCAACGCTCCGAATAAAGCCAAAATAGGGGCAGGCGGTGCATAGTAAGAGCCTGGCATCCAGAAATATAATGGGAAAATGGCGCCTTTCAATCCAAATACGATTAAAAATAGCACAGCAATCACTGTTATGATTCCTGGGGGATTCCCTTGGCTTGCTTCGCTGATGCGGACTGATATATGCGCCATATTAAGCGTTCCTACTACAGAATAAAGATAGGCAACTGCTATAACAAACAGAGCAGAAGATATTACATTCACAAGGATGTATTTAATGGACTCCCTAAGCTGTGCCTTCTTTCCGCCTAATACAAGCAAAACATACGAAGCCATCAGCATAACCTCGAAAAATACGAAAAGGTTGAAGATATCCCCTGTTGTAAAGGCACCGTTTACGCCAACAATTAAAAAGTTGAATGCAGCATAATAGTAAAACTTCTCTCTGGCTTCCCCGATGCTCCAAAATGAATAAATCAGACATAGAAATGCGATTATACTGGTTGTAAGCACCAGCAGAGCTGACATCATGTCAGAAACAAGCGTGATCCCAAACGGAGCCTCCCAGCTTGAAACATCCAGCGTTTGGATCCCGCTGACCCGGACCTTCTGAACCAGAAGGGCTGAGAAAATGATCGCAATCACTGATGATATGCCTGCAATCCACCTTTGCAGCATGATTCTTTTAGAAGCGAAGATGAGAAGGACACCTGTAACTAAAGGGATCAGGATGGGCAATATTAAAAAGTTAATCATTTCCTTCAGTTCCTCTCATTCGATCCATATTATCAGTGCCAAGCTCCTGGTAGGCACGGTATGCCAGAACCAGGAAAAACGCAGTGACCCCGAAGCTGATTACAATTGCTGTCAGGATAAGAGCCTGGGGAATCGGATCGGTATAGGAGGGTGCGTTTTCACCCAGCAGCGGGGCAGCCCCTTTTTTTAAGCCGCCCATCGTTAATATCAGCATATGTGCTCCATGGCTTAAAAGCCCGGTTCCGACAATTATGCGCAGCAAGCTTTTTGACAGCATGAGATAAGTAGCTGACATAAATAAAATTCCAATTACAAAAGCCATTAATATTTCCATTATTCATCCTCCCCTATCGTTTGAATAATGGTCATCGTAACGCCAACAACAACCAGAAAAACACCAAGGTCAAACAGTGTAGCTGTATGGAGGGAAGTGTCCCCCAGAACTGGCAGGTCAATATGTCCAAAGGCATGGGTAAGGAAAGGGACATTAAATAGCAATGCTCCCGCCCCTGTACCAATCGCAAAAAGCAGTCCAACTGCAATCATGTGAATATAATTGACAGGAAGAATCTTGGAGACAGTTTTCATATCAAAAGCCAGCAGCAGCAGCACGATTGCCCCCGATGTCAGCAAACCCCCAACAAATCCGCCGCCCGGTGTATAATGGCCGGCAAAAAAGATATGGACAGAGAAAAGAACAATGAGAAACAATACTACTTTTGTAGCGGTCTGCAAAATGATATCATTTGTTTTCATTTTTCTTTCCCCCTTCCAGGCGAAGTTTGATCATAGCGAAAATTCCAAGAGCTGCAATTCCAAGAACTGTAATTTCAAACATGGTATCAAAGCCCCGGAAATCAACAAGAATAACGTTTACCATGTTTTTCCCGGCTGCCTCCTTATACGTATTCTCGACGTAATATTGCGCAATTGAAGGAAACATCTTATTGCTGTGCGCAGATAGGGCAATCATCGTTACAATTGCACCCACTCCAACAGAAATAAGGGCATTCGTCATTTTAAATCCCATCCGCTCCTCATGCCGGAGCTTTGGCAGATGGTAGAAAGCTAGCAGGAACAAAGAGACAGAAATAGTTTCGATTACAAGCTGTGTTAATGCAAGGTCAGGGGCCCTGAAAATAACAAAGAACAATGAAACGGTATATCCGACTGCCCCCAGCAGAATGATGGAAGTCATTCTGGATTTTACAAACAGAATGGAAATAGATGCAGCAGCGATGACTAATGCCAGCAGAACCTCAGCATAATGGATGGTTGCCACATCGCTCGTATCGAATTTAAAAGCATCTTTCAGAACCAGGGTGGCAGCCAGAGCAACAATGAAAAATGAAAAAATATACACAAGATAGGTTCTGATGAATCCGTTCATATATAATCTTGTTAAGTTGAAGGAAGCCCTCTGTGATACTTCCAGCATAGAATCGTAAAAACGATTCAGAGCCAATTTTTCAGGGAAGAAATCGTATACTCTTCTCCACTTTGGCAGAGTGACAAAAAGCAGAATTCCCAATGTAATAACACCTAAAGTCATGAACAGTTCAGGCGTAAATCCATGCCAGAAATAAATATGAGTATCATACACATACCCTTCAACAGGCATAATAGCTGCCTGTGCAGGGGAGATCAGCGTGTTTGAAATAATATTAGGGAAGAAACCAATAATGATAACTAATGAAGCCAGGATAATGGGTGAAATCAGCATCCCGATTGGAGCTTCATGAGGTTTCTTTTCTAATTGTTCAGGCTGGAACTTGCCTGTGAACGTTTTGAATACAAGAATCATGCTGTAAATGAATGTGAATACACTTGCCACCCAGGCAAGAACAGGGAACAAGAATCCCCATGTATCCAAATTGAAAATATCCATTTCCAAAACACGGACCATACCTGTGAAGAACATTTCCTTACTTAAGAACCCATTGAAAGGCGGAAGCCCTGCCATGGAAAATGTGCCGATGATCGCCAAAGTAAAGGTAATCGGCATAAAGTTCATCAAACCGCCAAGCTTGCGGATATCACGGGTTCCGGTTTCATGATCGACAATTCCGGCTACCATGAAGAGACTTCCTTTAAAGGTGGCATGGTTGATCAAATGAAAAACAGCAGCTGTAGTGGCAACCGTAAAATAACTGTCATCCACTGTTTCAAAGTGAAGCGCTGCAGCGCCAATGCCGAGAAGGGACATGATCATCCCCAGCTGGCTGACTGTTGAGAAAGTCAGGATGGCTTTAAGATCAGTCTGTTTGACAGCTGAAAAAGAACCCCAGAATAAGGTTGTAATGCCAAATCCAGCAATGAGCCAGAGCCAGAGCGGATGCTCAGCAAATACCGGACTCATGCGTGCTACTAAATAAATGCCCGCTTTAACCATCGTTGCCGAGTGCAGATATGCACTGACTGGTGTTGGAGCTTCCATGGCATCCGGCAGCCAGATGTGAAATGGAAATTGTGCGGATTTGGTAAAAGCCCCAAGTAAAAAGCAAAGCAGAGCAGGAACGAATAATGAATGTGAAAATATCTCATCTGATCCAGCGATAATTTCCGAAATGCTGAAAGTGCCTGTCATCAAATAAAGAAGGATGATGCCTCCAAGCATAGAAAGACCGCCGAAAACGGTGATGATCATCGACTTCTGTGCGCCATATCTTGATTTCTCTCTGTGGTACCAATAACCGATTAGCAGGAATGAAGAAAAACTCGTGAATTCCCAGAAAGTATAAAGCACAATCAGGTTATCAGATAGGACAACCCCAAGCATAGCTCCCATAAATAGAAGCAAGTACACATAGAAGGTGTTCAATTTTTCTTTATTTTTATCAAGGTAATAGATGGAATACAGAACAACCAATGATCCTATTCCGGTAATCAGCAAAGCAAAAAGCAAACCGAGACCGTCTACTTTTGCCGTGAAATCAATCCCCAGAGCGGGTATCCACGAAAAAGACTTTGTGACGGACTGCTGATTGGAGGTGATGGATAAATAAGAAATAAAATAACTGAATAAAAGGATTGGCAGAGGAAGTACGAACCAACCCGTATGTATCTGCCTGAACAGCTTGTACGCAATAGGCACAAGGATGGCAAGCAAAAATGGTGAAATTATTGCCAGGTGAAGCAAAGACAAAACATTACCCCCTTTAAATTAATTGTGTGTTACTCAACGATCCTATTATGCAGCTTGATGAAGCGGCTATATGGTATCTAACAATTCAGCATATTTGGAAAACTGAATTTTTCTTCCGCAGCATGTATAAAACTTTTCTGCTATATGTAAAGCGCTTAATAAAAGTTTTTCCACCTTCCCCCGTATTATCCAGCCAGGGCAGGCATGACAGGCGTGCCATATTCATCATTACTATCCGCTCATGCACCTCTGAACAAATTATAACCTAAAAATAAAGTCTGTGCATTCTTCAAACCCTTATCAGTAAAGGATTTATCCATTCTTATTAAATAGGTAGAAACACGAATGAATCAGGAAAAATTTTTTTGAAAAAATTTATCAAATGAAAGCACTTTTGTATAAAAAATCATTAATTCAAGCACACTACTTTTAGGTGGTGTTATGCATGATTAAACATAAAGTTTCAGCAGCCATTATAATCTTTGCCCTGCTGTTTGCAGGCGCCTGGATATTGGACCACCAAACCAAAAGGGAATTCTATATTCCGGCAGACGAAGAAGTGGTCGAATTATTACCTGCAGATTATAAAATGGAAGCTGGAAAAGAACAAAAGCTGAAGGTGTTTGAGCCTAGGGAATATGTGAGGATACAGACGGCTTCATAAGAAAAAGAGGATGTGCTTTGGCACAACCTCTCTTTCTGCTGTATTAAGTTTTACTGCGGCCGCGGTTTTGGAAAATCATGATGGCTAGCGGAACCGTAATGATAAAGGAAATGAAGAATAGGAGCAGTAACTTGGAGAAGGGGGTAATGCTTTTTTCGATATTATCAACATACCGTTCAAAAAACTCCCTGATTGATTCATTGCCAAGCACATTGGGTGCTGTCAGAAATTCTTTTTTGTCAAAATCATAATAAAAGAAATCTTTTTTCTTAAATATAAATAAGTCATCTCGTTTTTGTTCCAATTCCAAAAAAACAATGCCGATATGAGAAGTATATTCTTCAATAACCTCTTCATTTTCTGATGTTTGAGGGTCATCAGATGTAACGATCTTTGTTACCTGTCCCTGAATTCCGTATGCATCAATGACTGAAAAGGAGTCTTCGCTGTAATAATGGACTGTGCTGCGAAGCTGTTCTTCCAGTATCTCTTCGAATTCTTTTTCAGCATCAGCAGCTTTCGCAGGCATTAGAGATCCCACTGACAGCAGGACTGCAAACAAAAAACAGCACATTCCTTTTTTCATTTCCTGCCCCCTTTTCTCTATTTC
>NZ_BCUY01000113.1 GCF_001591465.1 Cytobacillus firmus NBRC 15306 | reverse complement strand
TGTACAATAGAAAAAAAGTTCTTTACTTGGAAATAAAGTTGTTTACTTTGTAAAAAAGATGTTTACTAAAGCTGTTGTTATGGTCAATGCAAACCATGACAACAGCTTTTTCTATTTCTTTGATTGAATGAGGGGTACGACCGAGATACGTGTAAAAAAGGGTCATAGCATGGAGTAAATTACCATTTACAACCCTTTTTTGTTTTATATACTATACAGGAATATCTCCCTCGATTGGTTGTGGGACATCTTCTAAATCAATCATATAATCCCCGAAACGTTTTATATACATAGTCAAATATGGGCTAAGCATGACAATATCTTCTTTTGAAAATACATAGCCTTCTTTAGAAAGTTCCCACAAAGTGAGTGTTATGTCACATACATTTTGAAATATTACTGCGTTGGCAACTAAATCATTATATTTAATTCGTTTTTCTTGTTCTTCTGGATTATTTTCTGAAATAATTCCATCGCCACCAAAAAATAGCCATTTAGAAAATCTGTTATAGGCTTCGACTTTGTTTGTACTAGCACCAATTTGCTCTCTTAGTTTTATATCAGATATATATTTAAGCAAAAACACGGTGATAGAAAGAACTACTTGGAGAAGGTCTTGCGAGTGTGTTTCAAATAGTTCCCAGTCAACGGTATCACTAAAAAATTAATCAATGTGGTGAAATTGTGTGTCCTTATCAGCCTTGTGAAATTTTAAATCCTTCCAATTTCGAATACGAGGCATTAAATTAATCCCTAATAAATGTGCAAGTGCAAATACAGGTGTTGATTGACCCTGCGTATCTGCATGTAATGTATCTGGTTGAATGTCTGATATATTTTTTAACAAACCATCAATAATATAGACTGCCTCCCATACTCCACATGAAATGAAGTGGCAAGTGCGATATAAGTATCTGAAACATGATGATAAGCAATCCCCCCATAACCCCCATATCTTATGTGGTATTCAGAGATTAAGTTTTCTTCATAGAGATCAAATTTGTTCCATCCGCAGCAGCCGATTTTCCATCACCCTATTTTTTGAAAAGATATATCAGATGAGATTTTTTATAAAAAACCATTTTTACAAATTTATGGGTTTTAAATATCTGATTATTGTGATAATATAAAGGTGTTGTTTTGTGCAATAATAAATATTAGGGAGGTTTCAGTAAATCAGACTACTTTAACAAAACTTAATTTGAAAGTTGAACTCCAAACCTAATAATCCCTTCACACATGGAATGGACACCTGATGGAAGATTATTAGTTTCTTAGACAACTGCTGGAAGAATTAAAGACATAACGAAACCTGGAAATTACTTAGACGTTGCCCCTTTTGCATCTGGTTTAAAAGGCCCTTCAAGTATAGTCCCTTTACAAGATAGGAGAATATATGTATGCGAGACTTGGCTAAATGTAAGTTTAGGAGGAGATAGTTCTGAAAACCTTCCTTTTTTAGACGGATTAAAGACCATATAGTTTAACGTACTTAGGTGATTATTTAGAAGTTGTAGAAAGAGAGAGCATAACTACAAATAGAGTATTAAAAACAATTCCTGAAACCGGTCCCAAAGAAGTATTGATTAAAAATATTCCTGCTGTGCTTATGCCAAGGCTTGAAGGAAAAACCACCTAAAATTAGAAAATAATCATATTACCTCGAAAAAAGTTCATCAATACTATTCATCTTACCTCTTAGATAATCTCACAAAATATTTCGAATATATATATATATACTATATTTGGTAATTATAATTACATAGAATGAAAGCGTTGTAATTTTTTTTTGCTTCTATATTTTTCGGACTTAATTTGCGCCGATAATGTTTAACGTCACTGAAAATTCTAAGTTAATAAAAGAGAATAGTTTGAAAATCGTATTTTTAAAGGAGTTATTATATGAAGAATTCAATTATTGAAAGTTCTACTCACACAAGAGCCAGATTAAGGATGATGTATCATTGGTTATCATCCACTGGACATGTTAAATTACTACCGAGAAAAACAACTGGAATGTCAAAAAATACTGTAAAAGCTTCACTTGGTACGGAGGAGATTTATGATGAGCTGATTCATTTGGGTTCTTACAATTATTCAGGCTTAAATGGTCATCCGGATATTATTTCAGAAGCAGAAAAGGCTTTAAAAGTATATGGAACATCTACTAGTGGGGTTCGATTACTCAATGGGACACTAGACATACATTGCCTATTTGAAAAAAAACTTGCATCTTTTCTCGGAACAGAAGATGCTGTAACTTTCAGTAGTGGATTGGTTGCAAATATAGCAGCCATAACAGCCTTATGTAATGAGGAAGATATCATTTTCTCAGATGAATTGAATCATCAGTCGATTGTGGATGGAATTAAACTTTCACAGGCAAAAATGATTAAATTTATGCATTCCAATATGGATCAACTGGAAAGCCTACTGAAAAAAGAACCCCTCTATAAAAGAAAATTCATTGTCACTGACGGAGTCTTCAGCATGGATGGAGATATCTGTAATCTGGATCAGATTATGTTATTGGCTGAAAAATATAATGCCTCTGTAATAGTAGATGATGCTCACTCCATTGCCGCGATAGGGACACGTGGTAGAGGAACATCTTCATATTTTAAATTGTCTAAAATGCCTGATGTGATTACAGGAAGTTTAAGCAAGGGGCTTCCGGGTTTAGGTGGTTATATAGCTGGCTCAAAAGAACTGATTAATTTATTCCGATATGGATCCAATCCTTACATTTTTTCAGCATCTCTGCCTGCCCCCATTGTGGCAGGTCTTTTGAAAGCTGTTGAAATTCTTGAGGATTCACCTATTATCATGGAAAAGTTGCAAAGAAATGAGCAGTTACTTCGTGAAGGCCTGAAAAAAATTGGTTTAAATACAATGAGTTCCAATTCCCCTATCATACCGATATTGATAGGTGACCGTTCTTTGACTTTTCAATTTGCAGAATTACTTCATAAAGAAGGTATATATGTAAATCCAATTATTTTCCCAGCAGTTCCTCTGTCTAAAGCTCGGTTACGAATAAACGCATCTTCTGCTTTAAGTGAAGAGCAAATCCATTTTTCGCTGGAGAAATTTGAAGGCATAGCACGCACTTTAAACATATGCAAGGAAGGTTGAAGGAGGAAACCAATGAGCAATATGATAACACAGTATGAAAATTTTAGGACAAGTCTGGACAGTCTGGGAGCATATTTCTCAGATGACGACATTGCACTTAATTTTTTAGACATACAAAGTACTAAATTAAAAAAATGGCAGAAGGATATTGCTCAAATATTAAAAATGGCAAGAGTAATTTCCCATGCCAATATAGATAAACGAAATGACCTTTCACATTCTCACCAAGAAATTATTAAGTTATATAAGGAATCACCTAATTTACCCTTTATTGCAAGACCTGATATGATCATTAAAAATGGTCAACCTAAGATCATTGAGCTTAATTATGATTCTTCAGCGATCGAAGGGTTTTATGAAATAGATTATATACAGACTCTACTATTACAAATGCAGGAAGAGAAATATTCAAACTATAAATTAATGGATGGAAAAAATAGTTTTGTAGAATTTGTTAAAGAGAGTTTCAAAATATATATTTCAGATAGTGATTCATCTAAAAAAATGGCAATTATGATATATGCAGATATGAATCAATATGATAAAGACATTGCACAGGAAACTGCAAGTTGGATTAATCAAAACTCTGACATTAAATGTTTTATACGGTCTCATGAAACCCTTTGGGACAATAACGGTGTTGTTACTGATGGGGAAAATGAGTTTCAACTATTGTATATGTATTCCACGTTGAAAGATATGCCAAGTAAAACCAAACATCTTGAGGAGCTTTTGGTAAAGATACACAATTCAAAAACGATTATTCTTTCTGATATTAAAGATATTGTTGTCGATTGTAAACTTTCCCTAGCATATCTCTATGAAGTAGCGAATTCGCATGAATTTGTTTTTTCAGATGTTGAAAAAAATATAATCTGCGAGTACGTACCTTGGACTTTTGTTATAAGTAAAAATAAAAAGGTTATTTACAATAATGAAGCTTATGATCTCATTGAATTACTGACTTCTAAGCAGGAACAGTTTGTTTTAAAAAAAGCAATTCGTTTTATGTAAAGGATGTTATAGCGGGTAGTAGAACTAACAAAGATGAATGGATTAATTACCTTGAACATATTGTGAAATCTGACACAGAAATGTGGGTGGCACAGGAATTTATTGAGTCTGATTATTATGACTTTCAGTATTACAATCCTGTACAGAATGATTTATATAAATTAGCTAGACGTTTCGTCATTAGTCCGTATTTTTTCGACTCAAATATTATTAATTTTCTAATTAGGGTGGAAAAAGACACCAAATATCCCCTTTTGGGTAGATTAACCGATGGAAATATGGGTGTAGCGTTTGTAAAAATAAATCCATAATGTTTATATAAAAAATTACGTTGAATTTGAAGATAATCATAGCTCATTAGCCAAAAAGTTATACCAGATAACCCCACTCTAGAAAAAAGTTAAAACAAATTTATATGATGGGGGAAGAAACGGGGATGACCAAAAAAATAGGAATTTTAGAGCAAACTTTAGTGTATCCAAATTAATCGAAAATACACTAAAAGGAGTTCATACTAATATCTCAGGAGGTAAGACATGGATTGTTTAGTACTAAGCTCATTTGAATTTTTTCCTACGCAACCACCTATAAATACGCCATTTATTACGGCATTTCTGAAAAAAAACGAAATTAATTGCACACAGTTAGATTTGAATGTTGAAGTATGGGATTATTTATTAAGCCCTAGTCTCATTGAGGGGCTTACATATAATTCTGAGTACGCGATACACTGTGACAAGGTAAACGCACCTAATATGACTTACGAAGAGTTCAATGATAAAAGAAATTACTTATTGAGTTCCATTGAGACAGTCAAAAGGTACTATCGAGACCAGGAGATATTCTACGATGAACATGCATTGGCATGGGCTAATGAACGTATTAAAGAATTTCAATATCTTTTCTATTATTCTTATGGAGTTCTCCCGAACAATCTCTATACTACTTATCATTTCGATGATGAATTGCATCTTTCATTCAGCAGAATGGATAATTTTTCGTACGATAAAGAAAGGAATCCTTTTATTGCGATCTTTGAAAAAGTACTTTCCGCTAAATTGAAAGATTCTGCACCACCAGTAATTCTGATCGAAGCATTATATGCCGTACAGTTTCCACATTTGGCTACTCTGACAAAAGTTCTAAAAAAACTATATCCAAGTAGCCATATTTGTTTTTCAGGGTTTGGATTTGACCAATTGGTTTTTGCCCGGATCAAGCATAGTTTAAAAAACAATCATTTTGCATTCTTGGGTTTTGACAGTATATTCATGGTTAGAAATGACGATGCTCTCTTGACATTCGTTAATCATATATTAAGTGGTAAAGAAATTAACTCCATTCAAAGTCTAGCTATAAATTGCAAGTCAACCGACAACATTGTTAGCGAGGAACCTTTGATTGAAAAATATACAAAACAAAATGTTGTTCCAGATTATGAGGACATAGAATTTAATCGTTATTTTTCTCCGCACCCAGTTATCATTGAGAAATATTCAAACCGGTGTTTCTGGTACAAGTGCACGTATTGCTCAATTAATTCATTTAAAGGTCGTAATGTGTCTCTCACAACACATGAATTTTCACAGAGAATAAATACATATTATGAAAAGTACGGAGTTAAGCATTTATTCTTGTTAGATGAAGCAGCTACTCCTGAACAAGCTAGGGATATTGCAGAATCCTTTGAAAATAGTCCCTATGATTTTATTTGGTCTCTTCGTACACGTATTGATCAAGGGTTGGATAGGGAAACCCTGCAGCTTATGTATGACTCGGGATGCCGAGAATTGTGGATGGGTTTGGAAACTACAAGTCCTACAGTGTTGGAGTTAATGAAGAAAACAAAAGATCCTGTAGAGTATGTTAATCAGGCAAGAAAAATTGTTGAATTGGCATCAGAAATTGGCATTGGTCTGCACTTTTGCTTATTATTCGGCTTCCCGGGAGAAACTATAGAAGATCATGAAATTACGCTAAACTTCTTTAAAGATGCATCTGAAACATTGAAAAAAATTCCATGCTTTGTTTCTTTCAATGTGTTTCTACTAACGCCGTTTTCACCAGTTTGGAAGAAGCCAGAACTGTATAACGTTAAGATAAGCGATGCTTCTGAGGATAGGTGCAATATGGAGGATATTGAATTTTCTATGTCCAATCAAACTGATTCGGAAAGGAGAATATTTTTTGAAAGCATTGACAGTACTTTTGAGGAAATAACAAAGATTTTGTCGCCGAATATTAAATATCAAAATCTTTGGAAGTCTGTTGCTGATAGTTGTCATGAACTTTTATTCAAAGAGCATTTTCAAACAGTTAACCCTTTTATGGATTATGAATTTGATAATGAAAAAGGGAAATTAGCTAAACGACACAAGGATTTCAATATTAAATTTGTAGATAACGAATATGTTGTAAATCATTGGGCTGAAATTGAAATGGCATTTCAGGCTGCCTTTGAAAATAGCGAGTTTTTGGACAATTTTACGGTTTCACGTCCGGCAGAACACACCTTGTTAGGTGCTATTGGGAAATCCGGACGAGTCTATGAGCATATTTTAGCAATATCTAATGAAGGGAAAATATTGGGCGGTCTTTTTTGTATACCGAAAAATAGAAAGCAAGGAGAATTAATGAGTGATTTGGGTTGGTTTTTTACCTCCCCTAGCATCCCCTCCATTAATCGGATAAAGATTGGTGATAAGATCATGGAGTTGGCACATGAGCAATTGAAAAATATAGGATTTACCAACGTGATTACCGAAATGGGAACCCAGAAGGGTGCGAATTATATGGCTAAAAGATTTAATTATATACACGAACCTCTGGAAGGAAAGATTAACAGATGGATGAAAACTCTATAAATTGGGTTTTATCCCTAGTAATTTTAATGGTTTTATGTTTACTCTCTGTTTATCTTATCTTTAGTTACAAGAGAAGAAGCAGATACTCAATTAATACACTTTTAGAAGTAGCTGAACAAATTCCTGTTCATATGCCAGAATATAAATTAAAAGCTGTTGAGAACCAAAAGGAGTTATTAGAAATCGTGGAAATGGACAGTGAATCTTATCAGGATATCACTATAGAGTTTAAGAAATACCTGGCGTTATGGGAAAGATATCCTAATGGCATCTATATACTAATCTTTAAAAATGAAATTATCGGTATCTTTAGTATATGGCCAGTAAAAAGAAGAATATTTAAAAAACTTGCAAACGGGACTATTTCTGAAGAGGATGTTGGTTTGAGTGACATCCCAAACATCAAAAATTATGGATATTGTTCAACCTGGTATATTTCAAATATTCAAATTAGAGACTCCTATCGTCATAGAGGCATTGTAAATCATTTGTTCAGCAGAGCGATTAAAAAATGGTTTGCATCAAATAAGGTAGTTTTACCACTGAAAATTTGTTCTATGGCTTATTCTGATTCGGGAGCGTATGTGTTGAGAAAAGCAGGATTTGTTAAGGTTAGAGATATGAAGGAAAGTAAATCCATGATGTCAACATATCGATTGATTGTGAATACAAAGGATGATGCTATAAAATTTGTTAATCATTTTACTGCACCGAGAAATTAAAATATAAAGTAATTACTCAGTTCATTGTATCCCTAATAGAAGAGAAGTGAAGTTATGTCAATCAAATTTGAATCTATACCCACACCAAGCTATGTCTTTGATGAAGATGCTTTTAGGAATAACTTAAAAATTATTGATGAGGTAAAAAAAAGAACTGGAGGAGAAATAATTATTTCCCTCAAAGGATTTGCAATGTGGGGAGTTTTCCATATCTTACGCGAATATGGATTTGAAGCAGCTGCTAGTTCATTGAACGAAGCGAAATTGATTGAGGAGCAACTGAGTTCAAGCGCTTATACGTATATACCTGCCTATTCAGCAGGAGAATTCGATCAGGTTCTCAGCTTGAGTAGTCATATTACTTTCAATAGTATTGCGCAGCTGAACAAATTTCTTCCTAGAATAAAAGAAAATGCTCCTCACGTTCAAGTAGCGCTTCGAATTAATCCTGAAAGCTCACCGCTTCAATATGATATTTACAATCCATGTATACAAGGGTCACGATTTGGAGTCACAATGGGGAACTTAAATGGAACTACAGTAGGAGAGATTGATGGTTTACATTTTCATTCTCTTTGTGAATCTTCGTCTTACGATTTAGAAAACATTTTGGAATTAATTAAGAATAGATTTGCTGATGTAATTAAAAAAATAAAATGGATTAATTTAGGAGGCGGTCATTTAATGACCTCTTCTGAGTATAATATTGACCACTTAGTGGAGGTTATAGCCAAGTTTAGAGCAGAAACTGGGCTTGATATTATTATGGAACCATGTACTGCCTTTGTTTGGAATACGGGCTATTTAGTGACCCGTATACTTGATATAGTGTCGTCAAATAATATTAATACAGCGATTCTCGATATATCCTTTTCCGCCCATTTGCTGGATTTTCATTTATTGAACTTAAAACCGTCTGTTATAGGAGCAACTGAGCCTCAAGAAGGCAAACCAACATATCGTCTTGGAGGCAATAGCTGTTTATCAGGTGATTATATTGGTGAGTGGTCATTTGACAATGATTTAGAGGTAGGAGATGTGGTGATAATCAAAAATATTGCACACTATACGATGGTTAAGGAAAACATGTTCAATGGTGTTACCCAGCCATCCATTGGCGTCTGGAATAGCCAGGAAGGTTATAGACTTGTAAGAAAGTTCGAATATAATGATTATAAAAATAGATTGTCTTAAGTATATGAAATGAAATTTTGAGCTATGGAGAAATCGAGAGGTCGGATAAATCCTAAATGATTATCCGACCTCATAAACCCCCGTATATAAGGAGCCACATAGGCGGTTCTATTTTATCGTTCAAAAAATGTGGTTGATTATAGAGTCCTACACTGGAGATTAGCCGTTTCGGGCTAATCTTTTGTTCGTGAGCGATGTCGTAAGAAACCTTGAGTAGGAACTCCGTGTATATCCTTTACTTTGTGACTATATTTTAGGCGTAGTTAACGTTGTCTACTCATTGTTAGTAGTACTTACAGTTTGCCCAATTAGTAGTAAGCGTAAAATAATCCCC
>NZ_BCUY01000112.1 GCF_001591465.1 Cytobacillus firmus NBRC 15306 | reverse complement strand
GTATGATGATGTAAAAAATATACCCCTTTAAGGGAAAATGGCAGAAAGGGGAATCCTTTCAATGGAAGAAGTATACAAGTCTAATCACAGAAAGATCGCTGCTTGGCTATCGATCATCCCTGGTCTCGGCCAGATATACAACAGACAATTTATTAAAGGTATTGCTTTTTTAATATTATCGTTTTCATTTGTCATAGCTTTTAAAGATTTCCTGAATATTGGATTATGGGGTCTGGTAACCCTTGGGGAAAAATTGCCCCGTGATAACTCTATATTTTTACTAGTTTATGGAATCATTTCAGTGATTCTGATTTTCTTTGCAGCAGGGTTTGTTCTTTTCAGCCTGCGTGATGCCTATAAAAATGGAAAAAAACGAGACTTAAACCAGCCTTTAAGCTCGATAAAAGATCAATATCATACATTAATTGATGAAGGTTTCCCTTATCTGATGATTACTCCGGGATTTTTCCTTCTGGTTTTCGTTGTTATTTTGCCAATCGTGTTCGTTTTGCTGCTGTCATTTACAAACTATAACCTATATCACCAATGGCCAGCAAAGCTGATGGACTGGGTAGCTTTAGACAACTTTACACGTTTGGTAACCCTTGATATTTGGAGAGAAACGTTTGTAAGTGTTTTTGCCTGGACTGTCATCTGGACATTTGGCGCAACAACATTCCAAATTGCGCTGGGTATTTTCCTGGCTGTTTTAGTAAATCAAAAAGATCTTAAAGGAAAAGCCATTATCAGAACTATACTGATTCTTCCCTGGGCTGTTCCTGCTTTCGTATCAATTTTGATTTTTTCTGGATTATTTAATGAAACCTTTGGAGCTATAAATAATGTGGTTCTTGATGCAATCGGAATTGGACCTATTCCTTGGATGACAGAAGCTTTTTGGACCAGGGCAGCTTTGATTATGATACAGACATGGCTTGGTTTTCCGTTTATTTTTGCAATGGTTACAGGAGTCCTTCAGGCTATACCGGATGAACTGTATGAGGCTGCAACTGTAGACGGGGCAACAGCGTGGCAGAAGTTCAAAAACATTACGTTCCCTCTGATCATGTTCTCAATTGCACCAATCCTTATCACACAATATACCTTTAACTTTAATAACTTTAATATTATTTATTTGTTCAATATGGGAGGTCCTGCAATTTCGGGTCAAAATGCAGGGGGAACAGATATCTTAATTTCCTGGATTTATAACCTGACAGTTACGAAATCGGAATATGGAATGGCTGCCGCAATCACTATGATTCTCTCAGCTATTGTTATTTCAGTGGCACTGTGGCAATTCAAGAGAACAAAGGCATTCCAAGAGGAGGATATGATGTAAATGAGCACAAAAAGGCAGAAATTCATCAGGCTGTCACTGACTTATTTAGTAATTTTGTTTATGACAGTGATCATCGTCTATCCAATTCTATGGGCAATTGGAGCTTCTTTAACACCAGGAACAAGTTTAACGAACTCCTCTCTAATCCCAAAGAATGCTACATTTGATCATTATCGTACAATCTTTGATCCCGAACAGAGCAGCTACTTAATCTGGTATTGGAATACTTTGAAAATCTCTTTTATTACAATGACATTTTCTGTAATTGTCATTAGCCTGATGGCTTATTCATTTTCAAGGTACAGATTTGTTGGCCGGAAAAACGGCTTGACCACCTTCTTAATTTTACAGATGGTTCCGAACTTTGCTGCGCTTATTGCAATCTTTGTACTGGCTCAGGTTACAGGTCTCTTAGATTCACACTTTGGGCTTATTCTGATCTATGTCGGCGGTGCCATTCCGATGAATACATGGCTAATGAAAGGGTATTTGGACAGCATACCTAAAGAACTGGATGAAAGCGCAAGAATGGATGGAGCCGGCCACTTCCGAATTTTCTGGCAGATCATTATGCCGCTTGCAAAACCCATAGTTGCGGTAATTGCTTTGTTCACATTTATTGCACCATTTACGGATTTCATTTTAGCAAAAGTAATGCTGAGATCTACGGAGAACTACACATTGGCAGTTGGATTATATGAACTTGTTTCCAGGCAATATGGCGCAGAGTTTACCACTTTTGCAGCTGGTTCTGTGTTAATTGCTATCCCAATTTCAATCCTTTTCTTATCATTTCAGAAGTACTTTGTGTCTGGTTTGACGGCAGGGGGAACAAAAGGCTAATCTTAAAGGGCTGAAACTTTACGGGCCCGCTTTTATTTAATTGAAAACGGCCTGAAAATACAAAGGAGGAGCGGCGATGAAAAAAGGAGTATCCATCTTCATCTTAATCCCGTTTCTTCTTTTTTATGCCCTGCCTGTCGGAGCAATTGAAAAAGAAGAGCGTAAATGGCAAGATGAATCAATTTATTTCTTAATGGTGGATCGCTTTAATAATGGTGATTCCAATAACGATTATGAGGTTGATGTTAAAGATCCAAAAGCCTATCATGGCGGTGACTTTAAAGGAATCGCCGATAAGCTGGATTATATTAAGGATATGGGCTTTACTGCCATATGGCTAACGCCAGTCTTTGATAACGAATCTAAAGGCTATCATGGATATTGGATAAAGGATTTTTACAATACTGAAGAACATTTTGGAACCATCGAGGAATTTAAATCCCTTGTAAAAGAAGCGCATAAGAGGGATATGAAAGTGATTCTGGATTTTGTGGTTAATCATGTTGGCTACAATCACGAATGGTTGAACGATCCTGAGAAAAACGAATGGTTTCATGAAAAACAGGATATCCAAAACTGGGAAAACCAAACCGATCTGGAAAATGGGTGGATCTATGGATTGCCTGATTTAAACCAGGAAAATCCTGAGGTTAAAAATTATCTTATTGATGCAGCTAAATGGTGGATTAAAGAAACTGATATTGATGGATTTCGGTTAGATACTGTTAAACATGTTTCCAAGGATTTTTGGACTGAATTTTCAAAGGAAGTAAAAAGCGAACAAGAAGATTTTTATCTGCTGGGGGAAGTGTGGTCTGACAGTCCTGAATATATAGCGCAGTATGAGGAGGCAGGTATTGATGGTTTTGTTGATTATCCTCTGAATGATTTTCTGCGTCCTGCTTTTGCCAAACCGGATCAATCATTGAGCTGGCTTTTCACTTCCTGGGATAGGAATAAATCCATCTATGAAAATCCTTATCTAATGGGGACATTTATGGATAACCATGATACTGTACGCTTTACCAGGGATGCAATAAGCCAAAACCAGCACCCGGGACCAAGGTGGAAACTGGCATTAACCTATTTATATACAAGCCCTGGAATTCCGATTATGTACTATGGAAGTGAGATTGCTCTTGACGGCGGCAATGATCCGGATAACAGAAGACAAATGGATTTCCGTACAGATAAAGAATTAATCGACTATATTACTAAGCTAGGTGAAGTCCGGCAGCAGCTTCCTTCTCTGACAAGAGGTACTATGGAATTGATAAAAGAAGACAATGGCTTCGCAGTATATAAACGTCAATTTGAAGATGAAACAGCCATTGTTGCTATCAATAATACAACCGAATCACAGAAAGCAGTAATTGATAGTGACGTATTGGAAGACGGCAAAGAACTTCAAGGGATGCTTGCAGGAGATCTGGTATCCAGTAAGGATGGCAGCTATACATTGATTCTTGACCGTGAAGAAGCTGAAGTGTATGTCCTCAAGGAAAAGACCGGACTTAACATACCCTATATTGTATCAATTGCTGCTGTCTATACAGCATTTATGATTTTTATATATTTAATATGGAAGCGGTCTAAAAATAGAAATGCCAAGAAAGAATAGTGGTTCTGTATTAAAAGTCAATAAAACATGAACCAATTAGCGTCTTTTTGGTAAATGGAAGGAGCCCTTTTATGCTCGAAGATACAAGTTTTGCGATTCATCCAGATAATGAGAAAAAGATATTGGAGTCGGGGTTTCAGGATATCGGCAAATTCATCTCTTTAAATAAAGAAGAAAATGGAGTAGGGATTTCAACTGATTCAGGGGAATTGAAAGTTTTGATTTACAGAGAAGACATTGTTAGGTTTAACATTAATTTCTTTGGTGAGACACAGCAGGGAAACAGCCCTGCCATCGTCTCCAAACCTGTTAATACTGTGTTTACAGCAGTTGAAGAAGCTGATGTTATTCGAATCTCAACTGATGCATTAAATATTATTATTAACAAATCTCCGATCAGAATTAATGTCTTAGACCGGACAGGTCGCTCGCTGGTAAATGAAAGCATAAAAGGGATGGGGTTCAAAAAAGCTTCCAAAGAAGTGATCTGTTTTAAAGAAATGGACCAAGCCGACTTTTTTTATGGTTTTGGTGAAAAAACGGGCTTTTTAAATAAAAGGGGAGAAAAGCTTTTCATGTGGAATAGCGATGTTTATGCCCCCCATAACCCTGAGACCGATCCTTTATACCAGTCGGTTCCATACTTTATGACACTTAGAGACGGCTATGCACATGGTTTATTTTTCAATAATACGTTCAAAAGCACATTCGATATGCAAACCGAAGAAACCGTCTACTCCTTTTCTGCTGAAGGCGGAAATATGGATTACTTTATCATGGCTGGGCCTTCGCCAAAGGATGTTCTGGAGCAATACACTTATCTGACTGGAAGAATGCCTCTGCCTCCTAAATGGGCAATTGGATATCACCAGTCTAGATACAGTTATGAATCAGAAACTGAAGTTAGGGAGCTAGCAAATTCCTTCCTGGAAAAAGGCATTCCGCTTGATGTAATATATCTGGATATACATTATATGGATGAATACAGAGTTTTTACATTTGATAAAAATCGCTTCCCTGATCCTCGAAAGTTGGTTCGGGATTTAAAGGCCATGGGAATCAGGATTGTGCCTATTGTGGATCCAGGAGTCAAAGAAGACCCTGAATATTACGTATATCAGGAAGGAATCATGCAAGACCATTTTTGCAAGTATATTGAAGGGAATATCTATTTCGGTGATGTTTGGCCAGGCAACAGTGCCTTCCCGGACTTTACTGATTCCAAAGTGCGCGATTGGTGGGGTTCTAAGCATGAATTTTACAGTGATTTAGGAATTGAAGGCATCTGGAATGATATGAATGAACCGGCTGTCTTCAACGAGTCAAAGACAATGGATGTAAAAGTGATGCATCGGAATGACGGTGAACCTAAAACTCACCGGGAGCTTCATAATCTATATGGCCTGTATATGGGTAAAGCAACTTATAGCGGGATGAAGGACCTTTTAAATGGGAAGCGGCCATTCCTTTTGACAAGAGCAGGATATTCAGGTGTTCAAAGGTATGCAGCTGTATGGACAGGTGATAATCGTTCATTTTGGGAGCATTTGCAGATGTCACTTCCAATGGTCATGAACTTAGGCTTGTCAGGTATTCCTTTTTCCGGTCCGGATGTTGGAGGTTTTGCCCATGATTCCAATGGAGAACTTCTGGCGCGATGGACTCAGGTGGGAGCTTTTACGCCTTATTTCCGTAATCATAGTGCTCTTGGATTTATACGGCAGGAGCCATGGTCCTTTGGAGAGAAATATGAAAAAATTATTAAGAAATATATCGAAATAAGATATCAATGGCTGCCTCATTTGTACAATCTTTTTGCAGAAGCGAGTCGTAAAGGTTTGCCGATTATGCGTCCACTTTTTATGGAGTACCCATTTAATAAGAATACTTATAATTTATCAGATCAATTCATGATAGGGGACAATGTAATTTGTGCTCCGATCCTGCAGCCATCTCAAACCCACAGATCAATCTATTTGCCAAAAGGCAAATGGGTTAATTATTGGACTGGTGAAATACTGGAAGGGCAAAAATATCATTTAATAGAAGCTGAATTGGATATACTTCCACTGTTTATTAAATCAGGATCCTTTATTGTTTTAGGAGAAACTAAGCAGTCCACAAACATACCTGATGCTAAACTATTTCTTCATTATTACTTTGAAGTTGGCGTGGATTCAACTTTTACTCTCTATGATGATGATGGAAATACATTTAATTATGAAGAAGGTGAATTTCTTCTCCAGACATTCCATGCCGTTTGCGGCTCTAATCAATTACGTCTGGATATTGAGAAATCAGGAAATTACAAGCCGGATTGGACGCAAATTGAACTGATTGTTCATGGTGCAAATGAAGATTTTTCACTTATTATTAACGGTGAAGAGAAGCAATTGCAGAATAGAAACGGAGAAATTCATACTTTTGTTTTATAATAATAATTAACTATTAAGCGGCTCTGCAGAGAGGGTGATTCTATGGCAGTCACAATTAAAGATGTTGCAAAGATGGCAAAAGTAGCGCCTTCTACTGTTTCAAGGGTTATTGCCAACAATCCTCGCATTAGCGAGAAAACCAAGCAAAAAGTCAGAGAGGCAATGGAACAATTAGGATACCATCCGAATTTTATTGCCCGCAGTCTTGCAAGCCAGTCAACCCGCGCAATTGGACTGATAATGCCCAGTTCCACAGATGTTGTATTTCAGAATCCATTCTTCCCTACTGTACTTAGAGGTCTGAGTGAGGGTGCGCATGAAAGGCATTATGCCCTCCATATGACAACCGGAAAAACGGATGATGAAATCTATGAAGGCGTCATCCAGATGGTACAGGGCGGCCGGGTAGATGGAGTAATTTTGCTTTATTCAAAAGTGGAGGACAAAGTCCTTGCCTTCTTAAAGGAAAGAGATTTCCCGTTTGTGGTTATAGGCAAGCCGTTTTCAGATGAAGAAGAAATCACTTATGTAGATAATAATAATTTCCGTGCAGCCAAAGAGGTAACGGAATACTTGATCAAGCTCGGCCATACGCAAATTGCCTTTGTCGGAGGAAATTTAAATTTAACCGTTACAGTTGAACGCCTTCTTGGCTATGAAAAAGCTTTAAGGGATGCTGGCATTGAACTTGTAAATGAATATATTGTTCATGAGGAGTTCTTAAAAGAAGGAGGCCAGGAGGCTGTCAGAGGTCTTATCTCCCTTAATAAACCTCCAACCGCCCTTGTGGTTGCCGATGACTTAATGGCATTAGGCGTTCTGAATACATTGGATGAATTGGGAATAAAAGTTCCTGAAGATATGTCAATCATCAGCTTTAATAACGTGCTGTTAGCTGAAATGTCCAGACCCCCGCTGACTTCTGTCGATATCAACATTTTCGATTTGGGATTTGAATCTGCCAGAAGTCTCATATACAGGATCGAAAACCCTCGGGAGCCAGTAAAGCGAATTATTATTCCACATAAAATTGTAAAACGCTGTTCATGCAGCAGTCCGCTAACTGGAGATCCAGAGATTGTATCATAAAAAAGGGAAGCCTGCGGCAGGCTTCCCTTTCATTTTGTTTATCGCAGTCTAACGGGCTGTAAGACCCCCACTTATCCTACTCTGAGTAATCAAAGTAGGATAAGTGGGGGTCAAACTGCCCAATCCAGCTGCGGCTCCTAGGGGCTCGAGGTCATAAGCCAATCAGCTGATGGGAAGAAAAGCACTTCCCACCATCTGCTCGTCTTATGCTTGTCACCCCTGGGCAAGTCGCCTCGCTTTATAATGTAAAGGCCCGAAAAACGAACAAAGACTAAGAACGCCACGTCCTCCTCCCAAAAGCTGCCGCTTTCGGTCGTGCGGTGTATCGCTGCCATAGCCTTCCTTGTCCTGTGGGCCTCAACTAACAATCAGTGGGGGAAAAGAAAACCCCCCACTGATTGAAGTTTCCTTTACCCATTAACAATTGTTCCGCCGTTGACATGGATCATCTGGCCGCTCACATAAGATGAATCATCACTGGCAAGATAGACATAGGCCGGAGCCAATTCATAAGGCTGTCCTGCTCTGCCTATTGGGGTATTTGATCCAAATTTTGATACCTTATCGGCCGTGAATGTAGATGGAATAAGCGGTGTCCAAATAGGTCCCGGAGCCACTCCGTTTACGCGAATTCCCTGTCCAGCCAGCGATTTGGCCAATGAGCGTGTGAAGGAGACAATCGCACCTTTTGTAGAAGAGTAGTCGATTAGCTGTTCGTTTCCTTCATAAGCGGTTATAGATGCAGTATTGATGATGGAGCTTCCTTTTTTCAGATGTGGCAGTACTGCCTTTGTCAGATGGAAAAATGAAAAGATGTTTGTTCGGAATGTTTTTTCAAGCTGTTCAGCAGTGATATCAAGCAGGCTTTTCTGAGGGTGCTGCTCAGCTGCATTATTCACCAGTACATCGATTTGACCAAATTTATCAAGTGTCTTTCTGACTGCATCCTTACAGAATGTTTCGCTTCCAATATCACCGGATATCAGCAGGCATTCCTGTCCCTCAGCCTGAATGGCCTCTTTAGTCTTTTCTGCGTCTTCATGTTCTTCCAGATAGACAATCGCTACGCTGGCTCCCTCTTTGGCAAAATAAATGGCGGCTGATTTACCGATGCCGCTGTCTCCGCCTGTTATTAAAACAACTTTTCCTTTTAATTTATCAGACCCTTTATAATTTGGATCCACTGTTTGGGGCTCAGGCTGCATTGGCGCCTCTGTCCCGGGCTGATGATCCTGATGCTGAGGCGGAAATTCCTGTGGATTGTTTTGAGTATTAGACATTACTAAATCCCTCCAAATCATTAATACTCTTTTAATTCCATTTTATTATGATGAAAAAACATGGAAATTATTTGCATCTCTCTTATATAATGGATTTAAAAAGAGTGGGGGAACAGGAATTGCAGATTCGACCAGCTGCCAAAAGTGATGCGGAAGCCATTCTCGCTCATTGCCGGAAGGCTTTTGGAGAAACAGATTTTTTAATGACCGAGGCGGATGAGTTTAATTTAACAATTGCAGAAGAAGAAGCGTGGATTGAACGGAGCATTAGAACTGGGGATCTTATTTTAGTAGCGGAAGTTGACAACGAAGTGGTTGGAATGCTGAACTTTCGGCGGTCAAAGAGCAAAAAAGTGAACCATCTGGGTTATTTCGGCATCACCATACAGGAGAAGCATTGCAACCAGGGGCTGGGAAGCAAAATGCTTAAACAATTCCTGGAATGGGCGGAAGAAGAACCTGGTCTGGAAAAAATATGCCTTGAGGTTTTTGCATATAATCAAAGGGCTATCCACCTGTACAGGCAGTTCGGATTTCAGGAGGAAGGCCGCAAAGTCAAACATATAAAAAGAAAAGATGGGACCTATGCAGATGAACTATTAATGTATAGATTTGTTAAATAGCTGCAGCGTGAATGGATAAAGTGAAACTTCAATCAGTGGGGGTTTTCCTTATCCCCCACTGATTGTTAGTTGAGTCCCACAGGAA
>NZ_BCUY01000111.1 GCF_001591465.1 Cytobacillus firmus NBRC 15306 | reverse complement strand
CTCTCGATAAATACTTTTCCATTATGGCTTTCAATAATTTTAAAGCTGACCATCAAGCCTAATCCATTCCCATTTTTCTTGGTTGTAAAAAATGGTTCTCCGATATTTTTCAGTTTTTCCTGAGGTATTCCGACACCTGTATCCTGTATCGCTATTTGGACCTGGTTATTTATGATAGCTGCTCTGACTGTAATATCACCTCCATCAGGCATCGCTTCAATTCCATTTTTGATAAAATTAAGGAATACCTGTTTAAGGCGATTTTCGTCACACTCAATCTGGATGATATCGCGTTCATATTCAAAACGAATTTTCACGTCCCGTTTCCGGGCTTCGAATTCCAAAAAAGAGATGACATTCTTTATAATAGGTATAATATCTCTTTCTTCCAGTTCAGCGGCTTTCGGCTTTGCGAGAACCATAAAATCTTCTACTATATTATTTACCCGGTCAATTTCATCTAAAATGATGCTTAAGTATTCCTGTCTTTCTTCATTCGTTTCATCCAGCTGCAGGAACTCTGTATATCCTTTCATTGTTGTCAGCGGATTGCGGATTTCATGGGCAACCCCAGCAGCAAGCTGGCCGACTGCTGCCAGTTTATCCTGCTGATGCAGCACTTCTTCTGTTTTTTTCCTCTCGGTAATATCGTTTCTTATGGCTAAGTATTGATAAGGTTTTCCGTTCGCATTCATGAACGGCACGATTGTTGTATGGACCCAGTAATAAGACCCATCCTTTGCTTTATTGCGGATTTCACCCTTCCATATTTCCCCTGACCCAATCGTTTTCCATAGTTGGTGGAAAAACTCCGGCGAATGGTAACCTGAATTTAGGATATTATGATTTTTGCCCATCAGTTCATATTCTTCATATTTGGAAATCTCAACAAATTTGTCATTCACATATGTGATAATCCCCTTTGGATCTGTAATAGCCACAATAGATGATTCATCTAGGGCAGCCTGAATATCGTGTAAGTGAGTGTCGCTTGCTTCCAGCCGCTTGCTCATTAGGGTACTTGAAGCAATGAGGCCGCTAAGGATTAGAATCGCTGCAAATAATACCAGGAAAATCAGAAAAGTCCCAGGCGAGCCTCCCCCCCTGCTAATCTCCCCGTTTGGATAGAATGAGGACGATCGGATAAGCAGAAAATATCCCTCTGCAACGGCTCCGGCAATAATGAGTGCGCTTAAAGGCTTTATCCATATATGTCTTGAATAGGAAAGACTTTTTGAGTAAAAGAGCATCCAAAGTGAAAATAAAAAAGAAGCAAAAATAATCAGGGTGGAAATGAGAAATACAATGGAGCCAAATTGGACATGCATCCCGATAGCAAACATTCCTGTTACATGGATGGATAGGACTGCCATCGTTAAAAAGAAGCTGCCCGCAAGAAGATTGCCTGTCTTCGGTTGTCGTCCGATCACTGCATTAAATGCCATTCCGGTAAAGGAGATGCCAAAAATCATGGACAATAAGGTAAGAGGAATATTGTAGCTTCCGGAAGCATTTATGTTGATCGCGACTATGCCAATAAAGTTCATGATCCATATGCCTATTCCAAGTGAAAAAGTACCGCCTAAGAACAAGAACCTCTGATTGCTTTCAGATGTTTTTATTAAAGTAAATAAATCTAATGCTGTATAGGAAGCCATAATGGTCAGTATAACGGCGGCAAATATTAATATCGGATTAAAAGATACAATTATCTCAGTCATCGCAGGCTTTAAGCCCCCTCATTTTTACTTTATTAAATATGATTGTAATGGAATCATTACTGCCTTGGAAGGGGCTTAGCGAAATAAAGTCTATAGTTCTGACAGAATTGCTTAAACTTTAGCAGTTGATTAAAGCCCTCTTTTTGTGCTCCTTAAAACAATAGATGAAATTTTTAAAAAATTTAACCACAAATACTTCACATTTGATTATATTTGGTATATACTGTACTACAACAGAAGGAAAAAAATAAACTGTATTATAAAAAGGAGGAAAAAGTAATGATTAAAAGTCCGGTTGAATTCTTCAGAACGCTTCCCAAAAAGGTATGTCCTGAGTGTGGCCAAACAGTAAAGGAACAGGCTGAATCTTATTTGATGGAATGTGATCGGTGTCTGTCAAAGAAAATGGAATAGAACAATCAGCGGAAGGCTCCCAGGTCCTTCCGCTTTTTGGGATTCCATTTAGAATCCTCAGCTGTTACAGAACACACTGAAAATGTTGGCCCACATCCATGCCGGCCACCTGTTAATGCGGTCAAACCAGGATGGATCACTGAGAGAGCCAGCTTCCGATTGAATAGCTGAGACCAGCTTTTTAGTTTCATTCATTCTTATCACCTCAATTTAGCCTTATAGCTAACTTGCCCATTTGAATTAGGATTATATGGCTGAATATTAGATCAATGCGGAGAGCAAACTTTAAGGAAAGCAGCTCGAATAAATATCAGAAGGGGTTAGTGAATCATGAAAGAAATGGATGAAAAATACCTGACATCTGCTCCGGAAAAAAAGATGGTTACCATTGAAAATGACGGCAAATTTCCAAATCTGAAAAATGCGGTCGGGGATTCTGTTGATGGACATGAACAGCTGGAAACGGCAAATGCTATTCTGGGGGCAAAAGAAATCGGCCAGCAAAATGAAAATCTATAAATTGGGAGTGAAAATACTTGGAAACAATAGACCCTAAAAAAGTGAAAACAGGAGATGAGGTATATGTCATTTACCATAATCCTCACACTCCCAGTGTAGCAAACGTTAGGCCTGCTGAAATTGTTCCGCATCCAAAAGACCCTAATGCAGTAGCCCTGTTTCTTAATGAGTCATTCCATTTAATAGAAGAAGATGATGCCCTATTTTCTTCTGAAAAGGCTGCAGAAGAGGCTTTTCAGGACTTATATGGAGAGTACTGACACAAATAAAGAAAGACTGTAAGGAATCAGTCTTTCTTTATTTGCCGATTATAAAATTTGCGGTAATTCCCTCATTTCGGCAGTTGTTTCATCACCGCATAATGGACATTTTAAATCTGAAGAGGCAAAATCTTTTCTCATCCAGCCATTGCAGCTATTACAGGAATAAACCTCTGTGTCGAGCATTACAACCTCTGGCTTATCATCTTGACCTTTTTTATTGAAAAAAATTGGAAACGCCCCCTTTTTTCTTAGTATGGACAAGAAACGGGAAAATTATTGTAAGAAATGAAATATTATGGTTAGCATCATTCAAGGGCTCTACTCCCTTGTTAAAGGCCAAAAATAAGCATGCTTTTGAGGAGAGTAGTGTAAAATGGGTTCTCCCATCAAGTACTTGCCAGGCAAAAAAGATGCCATTGTATTTTCGTTTATCGAACAGGAAGCTTTATGCAGCTGCCATTTTGTATGATGAATATCCCCTCGAAAAACGTTGTCACCTTTTGTTACCCATAGGCAATACCTTTCAGTCAGCCATTCATCGAGTGACCCTTCCTGTGAATTAAATGGACTGGATGCCGGCTTATAATGAGCTTTGAATTGTCCGATCTCTTTATTTTTGTTTTTTCGCCTGCTTTCATAATTAATGATACCTTCAGCTTTATAAACTTGCATATCAGCATTCATATAGGGAAGGAAATACAGCATTCTGGCCCCTGTTACCGCTAAAAAATTGTCGGCATCCAGGCTGAAAAAATACACCCCTTTCCTTCCCCCATACTCTACATAAGTTCTTACATTCAGTTCATTCATTGATTTCATCATAGGCAATGGCGGCAAGCCGCGGACTCTCATTCTGCTGATCCAGAATGGGACTATTCCAATCCAGGCTTTTCCGTTATATGTATCTAACGTTAACTGTGATGGAATGTGCTTCTCCATTATTTCTGCAGGCACAGGCCAATGAGCAAACAGAACATCATCCCATATTTGCTCCATCACCCATGGTTTATCAGGCAGCGGAAAAGGTCTATGTCCTGTTATCTGTAATTCTTCATTCATGCTTTAACCGCCTTTCAGCATTTTTTATTAACGATTATTCCTCAAAAAGCCGGTATTAAACTTAGTACGGATAAATGCAGTTCAAATAGTCTAGAGTTCTAAGCTTTGGCATTGCCTTGTATTTATTATTGGAGGTGATGGTCCATGAATAGGCGTCTATCAGTATCTGAAAACACTCAGTCTGACTCCGGAAAAGCAGGAGTCCCCCATTCATTTTCTGGAGAATTGGAAAACACCGCAGGATTATTTCTATCTAAGAAACCATTTATTTCGGTGAGCGCAAAGATTTTAAAGAATCCTTTTACTATGCAAGAAGCCTGCCAATTGAAAAGGCACTCCACGAAGATACGATCGTAGCATATGAATATAACGGCAAGCGCATTCCTTATAAGCATGGTTATCCTTTTAGGCTAATTGTCCTTCAATGGTATGCAATGGCCTCCGTTAAGTGGCTTAGAAATATATTTATTATTCGGCATCAATTTAATGGCCCTTTTCAAACAAAAGATTACGTTTACTATCCTTATGAAAATAGCGATTTAGATAAAAAGCCTGTTTCTGCCATAAATGTTAACAGCACAATCCAGCACCCATTGGATCATTCCATTGTTAATGAAGGGTTACAAGTTATAAAAGGTATTGCCTGGACTGGAACTGGCACAATTAATGAAGTGGCAATAAGCTTTGATGATGGGGAAACATGGAGAAAAGCGTCGCTTAAATACAGAGGAAACGAAAAATATTCCTGGGTAAAGTGGCATTTTAATCGGGAGGCAGACAAGGGTGAATATACCATTCTTGTGAGGGCTGCTGATTCAGAGGGTAATATTCAGCCAATAAAGCCTTACTGGAACAGAAAAGGATATGGATATAATGCTGTGCAAAAGATAAAAATTCAAGTGGAATAACCCGTTTTTCTATGCAAAATCCCAAATATGCAAAAAGAGAAGATGTTTTATTACATCCTCTCTTTCTAATGCCATTCAATTAGCAGTGCAGATTAATTTTCTTCATCTGTCCTCTTGCCTGCTTCGGGTTCACCGGGTGTCTGATTCCCTGTTGTAGCCTGATAGCCCACCCGATAGGAAGAAGTCCTCTTTTTTCGGAGAACTTCCGGCATTCTGTACTGGCTCAGATCATCTTGAGCATCTCTCGGCGCCATTGAAGTGCCTCCTTTCTATCTGTTATTCCTCATACCCTTTACGGGGAATAGAAATATCCACTCCAACTACATCTTCAATGACGGCATCCGCCTGACCTTCCATATAGGTGTCACTTACCTGCTCATGGGTTGTAGCGAGTCCAGATGAAAGCTGGTCATTTCTTTTATAATCCTCAGCCTCATAATATCTGCCAGCAATATTCGCGCCATTATTATTGTCTTTTTTATTCATGTAGAATCCCTCCTTAACTATCCTTATTTTGGACATTAAACCGATTATCATACGATTCAAATCAAAGAAATGCCGGAAAACAAAAAATCTGCCCTGAAAAAGGCAGATTTTAAGCAGCTTTGATTGTTCAGTTATCCACTGATATTACCGGCCAACGTAAGCACAACCAACAATGATTAGAAGTATAAACAGGACAACGATTAAAGCAAAACCGCCGCCATATCCTGCACCTGCACCCATTCTAACACCTCCTCACGTCTAGTGACAGTGTATGAACATGATGTTTGTCCCGAATGGGCAGATGTAAGAGAGGAATAAAAATTAAATCGAAATATCCCATCTTTAATGATATAGGAAGAAAGAAAAATCGCCAAAAATGTGAACAAAAATAGGAGATTAATCAACCAATTTCATTTGGAAAGAAAAAAACTCTTTACTGCAAACGGATTCATGTTAAAATGGACATGTAATCAAGTTAGATGTCTGACGTCTATTCACAAACCTCTTTAATCAGAGGTCTATATTTTTGACGTTTCGTAAAAACGTTTTCATCAATCTAAATTCAGCAAATGAGGTGTCAACATGAGTTTTATCTGGGGTATATTCGGGATTGTGACCGTATTGGGAATAGCTTTCCTTCTTTCATCAAATCGTAAAGCAATCAATTTACGTACAATTCTTGGCGGTCTTGCCATTCAGTTTGCCTTTGCTTTTGCCGTACTTAAATGGGATCTTGGGAAAAAGGCACTGGAAAAATTAACTTTTGCAGTAAATGACATCGTGAGTTATGCCAATGAAGGAGTTAACTTTCTCTTTGGAGGACTGTTCCAGGAAGGTTCAGGTGTTGGGTTCGTATTTGCATTTCAGGTCCTGACAGTTGTTATTTTCTTCTCTTCTCTAATATCTGTTCTATATTATACAGGGATCATGCAAATCATTATTAAAGTCATTGGCGGAGGCCTTGCTAAATTGCTTGGAACAAGTAAGGCAGAATCGATTTCTGCTGCTGCCAATATTTTTGTCGGGCAGACAGAGGCCCCTCTTATCGTCCGCCCTTTCATCAGCAAAATGACAAAGTCGGAATTATTCGCTGTCATGACAGGCGGTTTGGCTTCCGTAGCCGGTTCTGTTCTAATTGGTTATTCATTGCTTGGCGTTCCACTGGAATACTTGCTTGCAGCAAGTTTTATGGCAGCTCCTGCCGGCCTTGTCATGGCTAAAATGATGCTGCCTGAAACTGAGAAATCTGAAACAACTGATGATATTACCATTGAAAAAGATACACAATCTGTCAATATCGTAGATGCTGCGGCCCGGGGAGCGAGCGATGGTTTAATGCTTGCCTTGAACATTGGGGCCATGCTTCTTGCTTTTATCGCATTAGTTGCTTTAATCAATGGAATCATCGGTTTTGCAGGCGGACTTTTTGGGCTGGAAAACTTAACACTTGAAATGATTCTTGGCTTCATTTTTGCCCCTCTTGCATTTGCAGTAGGAGTCCCTTGGGCTGAGGCTGTACAGGCTGGCGGCTACATCGGCCAAAAGCTTGTGTTGAATGAATTCGTTGCCTACTCAGCGTTTGCTCCTGAAATCAGCAGCCTGTCTCCTAAGACTGTTGCAGTTGTAAGCTTTGCGCTTTGCGGATTTGCGAACATTTCGTCTATGGCCATCCTCCTGGGCGGCCTCGGCAATCTGGCACCTGACCGCAGGAATGATATAGCCAAGCTTGGCATTCGTGCAGTAATAGCTGGAGCACTTGCCTCTCTTTTAAGTGCAGCGATTGCAGGAATGTTAATTTAATAGTCTGATAGCATACTGGATCACCGGTATGCTATTTTTTTTGATGTGAGGCGAGAATTGTCGAAAATTATCTGAAAATTATTTTAATTCAGAGTTGATTTTCTATTTTTATTAATGTTAAAGTATGATTGTAAGCGTTACCATAGGTATTCTTCTAAATGTTTTGCACCATGGAAATACATAGATTACTATTTTAAGGAGGAATTATATGAGTCAGCTAACTGCAGGTTTAAAAGAAAAGGTAGAAAAGTTCTTAAGCGGAAAGAAGAAATTATATATCAATGGTGAATTTGTTGAAAGCAAATCACAGAAAACGTTTGATACGTATAACCCAGCGACAGGTGAAGTTCTGGCTTCTGTTTTCGAAGCCGGTGCAGAAGATATTGATCTGGCAGTAAAAGCAGCCCGAAAGGCTTTTGATGAAGGCAAATGGTCTAAAATGAGCGCTTCTAAGCGCAGCCGCCTGATGTACAAGCTTGCTGATCTTATGGAAGAAAACAGTGAAGAATTAGCACAGCTTGAGACTTTGGATAATGGAAAGCCAATCCGTGAAACAACAAATGCCGATATTCCTTTGGCGATTGAACATATGCGCTACTATGCAGGCTGGTCTACGAAGATTGTCGGACAGACTATTCCTGTCAGCGGGCCATTCTTCAACTATACCCGCCATGAGGCTGTTGGTGTAGTGGGGCAAATCATCCCTTGGAACTTCCCTCTTCTTATGGCAATGTGGAAGCTGGGTGCTGCCCTTGCAACGGGATGTACGGTTGTTCTTAAACCAGCGGAGCAAACACCTCTTTCCGCTTTATACCTTGCTGAGTTAATGGATCAGGCAGGATTCCCTCCAGGGGTTATCAATATTGTCCCTGGCTTTGGAGAAACAGCTGGCCAGCCGCTCGTTGACCATCCGCTGGTAGATAAAATTGCGTTTACTGGTTCTACAGAAGTAGGTAAACGGATTATGTCAAATGCTTCAAAGACTTTAAAGCGGGTTACACTTGAGCTTGGAGGCAAATCTCCGAACATTATCCTGCCGGACGCTGATTTATCAAAGGCAATTCCTGGAGCTCTTAACGGTGTTATGTTCAACCAGGGTCAAGTTTGCTGTGCCGGATCCCGTGTTTTCATTCAAAAGAAGCAGTTTGATAATGTTGTTGCTGACATGGCTTCACATGCTAAAAAAATCAAGCAAGGTGCCGGAATTCATGCTGATACAGAAATTGGCCCTCTTGTTTCTGCCGAGCAGCAAAACAGAGTTCTCGGGTATATTGAAAAAGGCCTAAGTGAAGGCGCTCAGCTTGTAGCAGGAGGCGACAAGCCGCAGGAGCAAGGTTACTTCGTCTCCCCTACTATCTTTGCAGATGTTCGTGATGAAATGACAATTGCAAAGGAAGAAATCTTCGGACCTGTTATTTCGGCCATGCCTTATGATGATATTGACGAATTAATTAACCGTGCCAATAACAGCGAATATGGTTTAGCTGCAGGCGTTTGGACTCGTGATGTTGCAAATGCACACTATGTAGCCAATAAGCTCCGCGCTGGTACTGTTTGGGTAAACTGCTACAACGCTTTTGATGCTGCATCTCCATTTGGCGGCTACAAGCAATCCGGCATCGGCCGTGAAATGGGCTCATACGCTCTTGATAACTATACAGAAGTTAAGAGTGTATGGATCTCAATGAAATAATAGCCGAATTAAAAAAAGGAACCTTTCGGGGTTCCTTTTTTAATGGAAATTTCTTTAAAGTTTCTTCCCATTAAGAATAAGTTCACAGATTATCCATAGGATTTTTGATGGATATTATTTATCCTTATATTGGGAGGGGAAATAATGAAAAAAGTATATATGATTTCCGCTATTATTGTCGTATTAGGCATTGCTGCCGGCATTTCTTTTTTTATCATACGTGATATGACAGCGAAGATACCTGAACATATTACACTTTTAACCGATAATGAGAAGGTATACGACTTTGCTGAATCTGATGAAAAACTGAAGCTTGTTGAATTTATTTATACGCACTGTCCGGATATATGTCCGACGACTACCCAAAGGATGAATCTCCTGAAAAGTGATCTTACTAATGAGGGCGTATTTGGGGACAAAGTACAATTCATTACAGTAACGATCGACCCTTATAGGGACACCACAGATGTTCTTAAAAAATATAGAAGCACCTTTGAAATCGAAAATGATGAGAATTGGATCTTTCTTACTGCAGATCCTGATACACTGAAAAAGGATCAGGCAGAAATTCAGGAGCTCGCAAACACTTTCCAATTTCAATACCGTGATCCCGGTGATGGCTTCTATGTTCATAGCACCTTTGTGTATTTGCTTGACGAGAACAATAAATTTATTAAGAAGTTCCCTATGGGAGAAGACTTTGACAGGAATGAAGTTTTCCAAAAGATAATGAAGCAAATA
>NZ_BCUY01000110.1 GCF_001591465.1 Cytobacillus firmus NBRC 15306 | reverse complement strand
CTTTCTGCTTGCAAAAAACAGCAGCTAGATCAATGGAGCTCATATGCTCATATGGAAGAGAAATTAGAAGCTTATCCTAAACTGCGTAAAGAGCTTGATATTAAGGAAATAAGTGGCTCTCAGTTGAGCCGTCGTATCAATGATCTTCCAACGGAATCTGTTCAAAAATTGTTTATCAAAGTAGTTCAAAAAATCAAACAGCTTACCGATTCAAGTAAAGGATTACCTGATGGAATTGGCCGTTTAAATATCGTGGATTCTACTGAAATTAGACTTCCTGAACAATTGTGTGACTGGGCATTTATTTCAAAAGGCCATAATGCCGTTAAAATGCATACAAGATTAATGGTTGTTGCACCAGACGTCGCATTTCCTGACAAAATTGTTCCCTCAACAGGAACTGTTAGTGATTTTGAAAGTTCAGATTCCCTAATAGAAGAAGCTGATGCTACTTATGTAATGGACCGCGGTTATCCTTCACGGAAGAACCTAATGGACTGGCAAGAGAAAGAAATATCATTTGTAGTACGGATTACCAAGGCTCTACGATTATATACACTGGAAGAATATAAACCAACTCACCCATCCGTTATTCAAGATGCCAAAGTAATATACGGTATATCAGAAATACCAATCAGGTACATTGAATTTGTAGATGAAAAAGAGAGAACCTATCGAATCTTAACGACTCGATTTGATCTGACGGATCAACAAGTAATGGACATTTACCGTAATCGGTGGGTAATTGAATTATTCTTCAAATGGATTAAACAGCATCTTAAATTAACAAAGATCTGGAGTACGAAACCACAAGGTATTTGGAATCAAATGTTCCTAGCCCTTATCGCATTTGGACTCTCACTAATTCTTAAACTACAAGCGGTGACTAAAAAGACACCCTGGGAATTCTTTAGAATCTTACAAACCTACCTGTATAAGTCCGTAAGTTCTTTTAATAAAGCATTACGATTAAAAAGGAAGAAAAAATCAAAAGGTAGACAGAAAGTCCCTATTCCAACCGAGAAGAGAATCCCCTCGTTTGGAAATGTCGCTTTGGTGAAAGAAGTAGTGAAAAAAGAGAAGAGAAAAAGTGAGCGTAAATTAGGTAACTATTAAAATAAGGAAAAAAAAGGGAACAAGGTCTATTACTACCTTATTCTCCTTTTTTCATTTGAACTTCGAAAGTGAATGTAATATTTATACATTTATTCAATTTAATTACTATCATGCAAGGCCAGTGGGTCAGGCACCGGCATTTCGTGATTTTTATTGGCTCTCCTTTAAATAGTGATAGCTGTTCCATTCTTTCCATTTCATTCTGTTTCATTTCTCCTCGAATGGAATTAGGACTTAAGATACCTCATTACACTTACCGATGATAAATTGGGTAAATTGGTAAGTTCATTATCTGTGTAAAACAGTTAAGCACACTGGGCGAATGCTGGCAAAAAAAAGCATACAAACCTTTCCAAAGAGGAAGGGGTTCGTATGCTAGTGTTTGCTTTATATCTTTTTAATTATTCAAGAATATTAAGGGTTTTTTCGAGGATGAAAATTAAGTTAAATACCCTATTATTTCTTAAGGGTATATTTAGAAAAAACCTGCAGAGAGATACATAAAGCTCCCTGAATTTATATCCAGGGAGCTTTATCATAGAAATTGTTATTCTACTGTAACAGTCTTAGTTACAACGTTACCATCTACATCAGTAACTACAACAGTAAGTACATCACCAGTAGATACTGGAGAAATAGTTGCCGCAAAATCACCATTTGAATCAACAGTCGCAGCACTTCCTAAAGCATTACCAGCAGAATCTTTAACTAGGACAGATGCGCCTACTTCAGCTGTACCTGCTACAGAAGTAGAACCATTAGCTACTGCAGCAACTGTAGGAGCAACCACAGTAGAGATTTTAGCATCGCTAGCTAAACCTTTAGCAGCAAAAGTACCAATCTTATTTGTAGATCCATCAACAAGTACATTTCCGTTAGTCAATGCAACTGTTACAACAGCATCATTTAAGCCAGCTTTATCTAGATCTACTGTTAATACAGCTCCAGATGTTGAAACTGTATAATCACTTCCTGCTTGTAGTGCAGTACCATTTGCAGTAACTGTTAGGTTAGAAGCTAAGATATCATTAGAAATTCCAGTAGCTTTAACAATAACCTCATCAAATGTTACTTCTACTTTATCGTCAGCTCCGGCCTTTTTAGCAACAGAAGCGACTGAAGAAGCAATCTTATCAGAAACAGTAATAGCACTTCCAGAAGCAAATGCAATTGCTTGATCATTCTGATCTTTCACATCTGTTCCTGTGATATATAATTTAGCAGCTGGTGTACCTACAGCATTCAATGTAGCATCAGCATTTAAAGGTACTGAAGTAGTTAACGTTACAGAAGTTCCATCTTGAGAAACTTGTGCTGCAACAATACCTAAGTTAACATCAGCAGAACCATCAAAAATCTTAAAGCTGTTAGCGTTAGCTGCTGTGAAGTAATAACCATCTTTAGCAGTTACTTTAATAGTATTTTTACCTGTTGCTTCAACAGTGAAGTTAGAAGCTGTAGCAGGAGTATAAGATCCAGCAACTGTAAATGGAGATGAAATTGATGCGTTACTTACGTAATTACCTGTAACGTCTTTAAGAGCAGGTAGTGCAATACGATTAATTGCCGCCGCTAAACCACCAGCAAGATTACTGTTGTCAGCATCAGGAACTAAAAGAACCACCTTTTTTCCATCCGCAGAAACAGAATCTACTTTAGCACCTGTAATTGTATTCAATGGTAGATTTGCTGCACCGTTTCCAATGAAATAGTTAGAAACATTAGCTAAAGTTGAAGCATCCATTGCTTCTGAGAATACTAATTCAATTTTATCGTTATTTCCTACAGCATCAGCTTTAATTACTGCTGTTGCCAAAGTAGGAGCTTTAGAATCTTTAGCAACGATATCAGTTGTAACTTTTTCAATTGCGTTTGCACGGATTGACTTATCAGTTACACCTGAAACCTCTACTTTGTATGTAGCAGAATCGATGTTACTTAATCCAGCAAAGCTTACTTTAAAGGTCTTTCCATCAGGATCAACAGAATCGAAATCAACAACTTGAGAAGCTGCTGCATTCACAACTGTAGTTCCATCAGCTTTGTAAAGTTTGAAGTTAGAAGGGCTAACATTTACTTTTTCAGAGAAAGTAACTTTAACTACATTACCATCAATTACTTCTGTGTTAGCAACAGTCGGTTTTGTAGAGTCATCTGTAACTTTGCTTGAAATTGTAGTATCAGCAGTTAATTTATTTCCAAAAATGTCTTCTACATTTTTGTAAGTCACATCATAACCTACGATAGCAGCAGCTGTGAAAGAAGTTAATCCAGCAATTGTAACTGATTTCTTATCGTTAGAAAGTGTAAATGTAGTTCCACCATTTACTAAGTTACTTGAATTACCAGCCTCTTTAACAACAAAAGTTCCTGTAGGAGAAGTTGTCCCAGCTAATGCCTCGCTGAATGTAACTTTAACGCTAGTTGGTGATAGATATTCAACTCCTGTAGCAGTTGGAGCTACTACGTCTTTAGAAGTGTTGATTGTGAAAGATTTAGAAGTAGATTTAAAGCCGGCAAAGTCTTTAACATCACCAATCTCAATAGTGTGACTTCCATCTGTTAATTCATTGAAAAATTCAACTTCTACTGCATGCTCTCCAGGAACAGCCGTGAATTTCGCAAATGATAATTGGCCATCAACTTTTACTAATGCTCCTGAATTTGTCACATCAGTAGTTTTGTAAATTCCGGCAGTGTCAAGGTTCACAGCTTCACTAAAATTAACTTTAACTTTTTTATGGTTTAAAACAGTTACACCAGTTGCTTCCGGAGCCACTGTATCAGTTACTGTAACTGTTTCTTCATATTTAGTTACTTCTTTTTTATCAGGAGTTTTTAATCCGTCTAATGATACTTTTAATTTATCAGATTGGTTTAAACCACTAACAACAAGTGTTAACGTCTTTCCATCTTCAGATAAACCGAAAGAAGAAACAGAAGTAGTTGTACCTGCATTTACAAACGCTTCAACAGTAGCATCTGTACCAGTGATATCTACAGTATCTTTGTCGATTGCTTTGTTGAATTTAACAACAACAGTTTTAAGGTTATTCGCACAACCTTAACCAAAAAAATCCGAGTTTCTACTATTATATAGGTCCATGTGTCCCATGGAATTCGACAATCTAAAACCCTAACCATTTGTAAAAATAAGCGGAATGGAATCTAAATTTCTCAAAATAATGGTACTCTACTTGTAATGGAAACTAGGGAAAATAAAGTTAAGGTTTTTTACAGCATCTCCATTGCTGCAATCACCGAAGCGATTCAATTCCTTGTCCCTCATGGAATTTGAAAAAATCGCACCTAACGCACCGCTCTTTCTGAAAAACAAAAATAAAAAAATTTCTATTTTATCTCTATTATTTATTTGATTAATAATAATTAATATTAATAAATATAAATATATATTTATATCTAATATTAATATAATTTTATTATCCTTTATCCTGTAAGAAGAATCCTTATCTCAGGCTCTCAAAAAGGGAGGTTCTTACCACCGTTTTTCCGTTCTCTTTTCTATTTCCCACCCCCGTGGGACGCTGCTAACAACCTCCCTTTTCAATTTCCTTCCTCTTACGAGGAAGAAAATTGATATCTATATAGATTTCATAGCTCATCTATTCATTCATTAATATGGCGAAAACGCGGTGCGGTCGGCGCGATTTGATGGAACGCTATGTGCCGTAAGCAGTTGGGCCGCCTCCACTTTCGCACCAAAATTGCTAAATGGCGTATCGTTCTGATTGGATTGCAGCAAACAAAAAAAGACCATCGAATAGATGGCCCAATGGTTTAGAATTCATCAATCGTTGCAATCTCCTGGGTATTACTCACTTTACTGAGGCTATACTTTCCTCTCTTTTTAGGCTTTTTCTTTTGCTTTTGCAGTCTCGTTTTCTCTTGGTACTCTTCTGCTTGTTGGAGGGAATAATTGTGTTCATTTTCCTTGTGCTCCATTTCTTTGGCTGCGGTCTCCAGTTTCTTTTCTTCGAATTGTTCAGTTTGGTTGAGTTCCACATCAGAAATATCCAGCACCTTGAAGGCATACATAGCCATACGTGGCATTCCAGGCTGAAACACTCTTGTGAGAGTATTCTTCCCGTTATCATGGACTAGCCACCCCTTTTCTTTCCACTTATTAACTGTGGAATCAGGGTCAAATTTTCCGTATTTTAGAATCTTTTCAAATTCCTCTTTCGGAATCCGAATCTCCGAGATTTTCCCGCCTTTCTGTAAATACTTCCCGACAATTACCTTTTTGTTAACCAGCTCGCTCGCATCTCTAAAGAATTTGCTTCTGTTACGGGAGAAGTATTCCATTATGTGGCGGTAGGCTTCTTCTTCTTTATTGCGTGTCTGTACAGATTTAGCCTCTAGGTACATGAGGCCCTCCTGTAGTTTCTCAATATCCAACCCTAAGTCAAGTGCTTCATTTGCCAATTCTCCTGCTAATTGAATGACTGCAAGCTTTCCGGCTATTCGGTGAGTAAACTGGTCGTTTCCCATTTTTTTAACGAGCTGCTGTTTAATTTTATACCAGCGGTCTGTTATTTCCTCATGTTCCATCTCAAACAAATAGTTAATGAACAAAGGACCAGCGTGACCATAATTTTTCAAAACAACCTTTTCAATCTCTTCAGCATTCTCAGCGCTCTTTGTTAACTTCTCACTAATTTCAAAGAATCGAACACGAATGCCTCCTCGCTTATCTGTATTTTGGAGGATGGAGACTTCTGAACTGGAAAACACAGTGGTTATCCATTCTGACCGTTCCCGCTTCGTCCCGTGGGAGGTCATGGCTAATTTCTCTTGTCCACCTGCAATCAAGTAAATGAATTGTGTAAAGTCCTTATCTGTTTCCTGCATGGAAGTATCATCAATAACCATAGGTATACCAAAATTTCCACGTAAATGATGTAGGATACCTTGGTCAGTTCCATACCATGTCAGCAGGAGTCCATTCTTTCTAGTATCAGGTAATCCAAACGGGCTGACCGCTAATCGAGTGGCTAAGGTTTTTCCAGTGCTGGATATTCCATAAAAATTAATGAAAAGGGAATCCATGTTGGCTTCTTCCTTAATAATTTTCACCAATGGGGCTGTGAAACCGCAGGCAAGAGCACACTCCAGCCATTGGTTACCCAATACCTCTTTTTTGACCATCTCCATCCACACTTCATGAGAACCTTTGGGATTCAAGTTGTACCTGTCGCCTTTATAGGTGGATGGAAGCCCGACTGCTTGATGATGTTTAAAAAATTCCTTTCCTTGGTACTCTCCCCAACCAACATCACTGTGCTCGAAGTTCCGTTCCATTTGTGTGATTTGTTCTCTTAGGTGGTCAGCATACAAATCTGAGACCTCCTTCCAGCAATCAGCCCCGTACTTTGTAAGTCCCACGATTTTTTGCGGGGTAATTTCATCCCTTGTGAGCACCTTTGTCACTTTGGAGCCATTATCATAGAAAGAAACGTGTACGCTAACTTCGCCTGTATCTACATTGGTGACGTATCGGTCTACGTAAATGGCTCCTCCAATGTCTCTCTTTTCCCCATCTTGTACAAAGTACAAGCGATGATTCTGTATCAAATATGAGCTTTTCTCATTCATCTTGATTTCCCCTCTCCATTGCTGTTATTGGCAAAAAAAAAACTCTTCATTGTTTCGTGCGATGAGTGGGGCGGTGTAATCCCTTGATGCTATTGCACTTCAAGAGAATCACACCGACTCCACCGCTTCTCAAAAACAATCATTAGCAAATCCTATTACTGCCCTAGCAACTGTTCAACTTCTCTCTCAAATCCGTACCTGCGAAAAAATTGAATTAATGCTACTGTGAAAACATCCCTCTGGCTGACATTTTTTTCTCTACTAAACTCTCTAACTAGCTGGTCCAACGGACTAGCCATGTGAACTGACTTCGTCACAAATACACCAGGTACTGCGTAACGTGGGATATGACCAGTTTCTGATGTGGGAATAATAAAATCCATTAGCCTGTCCTTATTTCGTTCCAGCATTTCCAATAGAGGCAAGAACTGCAGAAGGTCGTTTGGAGTATCCCTTGTTATCTGACTTGCAGAAGTCTCCTTTTTTTCTTGGTATTTATCATCTGAATCGTTATCCTTTTCTTTCTCGATTTCCCCAACAGCCTTTTCATAGTTCCCCTTTTCCATCGACCATACGTATCCTTTTCCCTTCATATAGGAAGCGAGTTCCCGATGGTCTTCAAATCCGAGTCTTTTTGCCACTACTTTGGAATTCGTTCCCTCTTTCTTAAAGAGAGCAATCACTTGAGAGGCCTTCGAACCGTCAGGCAACTCTCCAAATTGAATACCTTCTAATCTGGAGTACGCTGGAATGAATTGCTTTCTTTCTCTGTCCCAAACAAAGTTTCTTGTTTTCATGTATTTATCAATAGCATGGGTACTTTTATGCCCAAACTCTGCTGCTAAATCATCCCTTGTCTTTCCCTTTGCCATCCCCTGCAGTATCTCCTCTACGCGTGTATCATAGATGGGCTTTTTGTCTTCTGTTATCGTCATTGTTCTCCCCCCTTATAGAGCATTTACAGCTTCGGCCATTTGTTCCATGTTGGTATGAGTGTAAACACTTGTAACTTTCAAAGAACTATGTCCGAGCAGTTTCTGAATTTGGACTAGATTTACTTCTTTCTTGACAAGCTGACTTGCAAAGGTGTGCCGAAAAATATGTGCAGTTACTTTTTTCTTCCATCCTAGTTTCTTTGTAGTGTCACTCAGGACTCTGTTCACATATTGGGCAGATAGCATTCCCGTCTTCTTTGTCGCAAAGAACTTTTGAGAACTTGTATTTACACGCTTGTACTTCAGGTATTCATCAAGCACAGGAAACAATCTTTCCGAGATTGGAATTCTTCTATCCTTATTTCCTTTACCCGCAATGATGAGAATTTCTCTTTTCCTTAAGTTCACGTTGTCCACGGTTAGATTAAGGCACTCTGAGATTCGCAGTCCTGTTAAGTAAAGGGTTGTACAGACAGTCTGAATTAGGGGATGCTCAATGGCCTCAATCAGTTCTTCTACTTCCTCTTTTTCCATAAAGGTTCTCTCTTTTTGTGGAGCCTTGATATTTTCAACTGCTAAGGCAACATCTCGCTCTACCCACTCCTTTTTATAAGCATGAGAAAAGAATGAACGGAAGGTATGAAGATGTCGCTGTCTGCTTTTTGGTTGATAGTTACGTACTTCTTTTAGCCAAACCAGATAATTTTCAATATCATCTGTCGTTACATCTTCCACAAAAACTTCGCCATTATATGAATTTGCAAGAAATTCTCCCAGCATTTTAAGGTCTTTTCCATAACCAATAATTGTTTCCTGACTCCTTTCAATAGACGAGAGATAATTTAAAAATTGTTTTTTCCCCTCATTCCATAACATGTGAGTTCCTCCTTTAGTTGGGGAATCAGTTCTTTAGTGATTCCCCTGTAATCATTTTTATAATATATATTTGAATATTTCGATATTACAGCACGTAATTAGTCTTCATCAAAATCCATTTCCTCTTCGTCATATGAGTCTTCAAAATCAATGTCTATGTCATCATCTGGATATCCATCCTCAAGGTCATCATCTGTATCCAAGTCAAATTCTTCTTCCTCGTATTCTTCAAGGGGATAAGCATTTACTACATTTGCAAAAATGCGACCAGTTTCTTTTGACTTATTATGTTTTACTTCGATGATGAGGTCTTGATTCATAAGAAATTGCTCAACATTATCAATCTCCTCTGGTATTTCACCTTCATTAATAGCCATTACTACCTTTCCAAGAGGAGACTCCTCGACAAGTAGCGGGAAATATCGTCCCCTTGCCTTTCCATTTTCAGTCTGAAAGTCTACTTGAATGATATCGCTTGTTTTCTTTTTTCCCTTTACTGTTATGACCTCGTCCTCTAGAATTTCCACTCCACAAATGGTTGCTTCATGATTTCCTTCGTTTGGAAGCTGGTATCCTTTTTTCATTGAGTATGCCATTATATGTTCCCCCTCAAGTTTTTTGGGATTATTTTTCATAACCTTTTAGTTCATTAATTAACTCTCATCTTTTCCTCATTAATGGGAAATCCTTAATAAATACCATCTATAACTAAGTTGATATAAAATGGGTATTGAATGGAACCTAAAAAAGAAACAATTTCAGTTACTGTCTCATTAACTGCTTGTTCCATTTCTTCCAAAAAATCAAAACCTGTTCCACCCATCGAAGTAACAAAAGATATTTCATCTGAACCCAAATGATAATTTTCAATTACAACATGATTTCTCAAGGTTTCATACAATTGTTGACTTACTTCTGAATATTCAGGGAAACTTAAATAATCTTCTAATTTAAAGCTAATTTCAATAAACTTGAAATGAAAACATTCGGCCGTTCCTTTTTCCCCGGTAAAATCAAATGAAATTTGCACTCGGTCGTTTAACTTCAATTCAACTCATCCTTTCTTCATTTACCTTCTTACTAATTAAGTTCAAGAATCGTAAATTACAATAGACTCTTGGATATGGTTGGTGCTTCGCACCCTATTTTTGGGAGTTAGATAAAAATATAAGACTTTTCTTACTG
>NZ_BCUY01000109.1 GCF_001591465.1 Cytobacillus firmus NBRC 15306 | reverse complement strand
AGTGTAAAACGTGTTTTAGGAGCAAAATCTGAATCCAGCTCCAGCGCCTAGCCCCTCGAGGTCACAAGTCAATCCTCCAAAAAAGGAAAGAACGCCTTTTTAGGAGGCTCGCCTTGTGCTTGTCGGGGCTGATCGAGGCGCTTGCGCTTTATAAAAAAGGGAGGAAATATCATGTCAGAAGTTGTTAAAGTTTCGTTTCCAGATGGAGCTGTAAAGGAGTTTCCAAAGGGAACGACAACAGAAGATATTGCAGCTTCGATCAGCCCGGGCCTTAAGAAAAAGGCAATTGCCGGCAAGCTGGATGGAGAAATGTATGATCTTCGCCGTCCAATCGAAAAGGATGGAGCTATTGAAATTGTAACACCGGACTCAAGCGATGCCCTGGAGGTTCTTCGCCACAGCACTGCCCATTTGATGGCTCAGGCGATCAAGCGTTTATATAAAAATGTAAAGCTTGGAGTGGGACCAGTCATTGAAGGCGGATTTTATTATGACATCGACCTGGAAGAATCGCTTTCACCAGAAGATCTTCCAGTGATTGAAAAAGAAATGAAAAAGATTATTAATGAAAACCTGGATATTGTCCGCAAAGAGGTCAGCCGCAATGAAGCGGTAGAGATGTTCAAGGAAATAGATGACGAATATAAGCTTGAACTGATCGAGGCTATTCCTGAAGATGAAACAGTGACAATCTATGAGCAGGGCGAATTTTTTGACCTCTGCCGCGGTGTTCATGTTCCGTCTACAGGCAAATTGAAAGAGATCAAACTATTAAGCATTGCCGGAGCATATTGGAGAGGCGACAGTGATAATAAAATGCTTCAGCGCATTTATGGAACAGCTTTCTTCAAGAAAGAAGACCTGGCTGAGCATTTGCGCCTCCTTGAGGAAGCAAAAGAGCGTGACCACCGTAAAATCGGCAAAGAGCTTAACTTGTTCATGAATTCGCAAAAAGTCGGACAGGGCCTGCCGATGTGGCTTCCAAAAGGGGCAACAATCCGCCGCAATATCGAGCGCTATATCGTTGATAAGGAAGAAAGACTGGGCTATGACCATGTATATACTCCGATCATGGGAAGTGTGGATCTTTATAAAACATCCGGCCACTGGGATCATTATCAGGAAGACATGTTCCCTGTAATGGAAATGGATAACGAACAGCTTGTTCTTCGTCCAATGAATTGCCCGCATCATATGATGATCTATAAGAATGGCATCCACAGCTACCGTGAACTGCCAATCCGTATAGCCGAGCTTGGAACAATGCACCGCTATGAGATGTCAGGGGCCCTATCCGGCCTTCAGCGTGTACGAGGCATGACTCTGAATGATGCACATATCTTTGTTCGGCCTGACCAGATCAAGGAAGAGTTTAAGCGCGTAGTACATCTGATCCTCGAAGTATACAAAGACTTCGATATCAATGACTACTCATTCCGTCTTTCCTACAGAGATCCGCAGGATACTGAGAAGTACTTTGATGACGATGAAATGTGGGAAAAAGCACAGGCAATGCTTAAAGAAGCAATGGATGAAATCGGCCTCGATTATTTTGAGGCAGAGGGCGAAGCTGCTTTCTACGGTCCTAAATTGGATGTACAAGTTAAAACTGCGCTTGGCAAGGATGAGACATTATCTACTGTCCAGCTGGACTTCTTGCTTCCTGAACGTTTTGACCTGACTTATGTAGGGGAAGATGGAAAGCCTCATCGCCCGGTCGTTATCCACCGCGGTGTTGTTTCCACTATGGAGCGTTTTGTAGCATTTCTGATTGAAGAGTATAAGGGAGCGTTCCCAACTTGGCTTGCCCCAGTTCAAGTCCAGGTCATTCCGGTTTCTCCTGATATTCACTTTGATTATGCGAAAAAAGTCCAGGAGCAGCTTCAGGCAGAGGGCTTCCGTGTTGAGCTGGACGACCGAAATGAAAAAATCGGGTATAAGATCCGGGAAGCGCAAATGCAAAAAACTCCATATATGCTTGTTGTTGGAGACAATGAAGCAGCTGAAAAAGCTGTCAATGTCCGCAAATATGGCGAGCAAAAATCAGAAACTGTTTCATTTGAAGACTTTATCTCAGCACTAAAAGCTGAAGTTAAACGATAATAATGAAAAAGGGCTGCACGAGCTGCAGCCCTTTTTTATGAGTTATTCGTTAGATTCTTTAAGAGCCGGATGAGACAAACGAAAGAGCTGGCATTAAATTCTTTTTGAAGAAATATTAAAATCGTATTGCCAAAAGCGATTAATTTTGTTATGCTTTTCTTCGTTGTGATAAAAGTTATTCGTTTGACACGGAATCATTCTTTGTGATATAGTAGCTAAGGTAAATTGAATACAGTTTGAGGAAAAGAAGAAGCACCCGCTTCTCACCTGATTGACGCAAAGCGCAGTTGGCAGGTTTTACGTGAACATTTTCTGTTTATATACGTAAGTGTGGGTGTTTTCATCCGCACTTTTTTATTTGGTTAAAAACAGCTCTGATTCCGTCACGGAAGAGAAATGTTGCATAACTTGCGATTCAGCTTTGGTCCGGTGCAGCTTACAGCTTTAAAGTTGTCTGCTAAGCAGGCGCTTGCGCTTTTCTTGACCCAAACGTTGTGTTCGCATTAAACCTTGGAGGTGTCTAGCTATTAGCAAAGATATGTTGTTAAACGAGGGCATTCGCGCCCGCGAAGTCCGTCTTATTGACCAAAACGGCGAGCAGTTAGGTATTAAATCAAAATTCGACGCACTTGAAATCGCTTCTCGTGCCAATCTTGATCTTGTTCTGGTTGCACCGAGTGCGAAGCCTCCGGTAGCCCGTATCATGGACTACGGAAAGTTCAAATTCGAGCAGCAGAAGAAAGATAAAGAAGCTCGCAAAAACCAGAAGATTATCAGTATTAAAGAAGTTCGCCTTAGCCCGACTATTGAAGAGCATGACTTTAATACTAAACTTCGCAATGCTATTAAATTCCTTGAAAAAGGCGATAAAGTAAAAGCATCGATCCGATTTAAAGGTCGTGCCATTACGCATAAGGAAATTGGCCAGCGTGTACTAATTCGATTCGCACAAGCATGCAATGAAGTTGCAACAGTGGAATCACATCCAAAAATGGATGGCCGAAGCATGTTTATGGTCTTAGCACCGAAAAACGACAAGTAAGAGGAGGAATTCCCAATGCCAAAAATGAAAACTCACCGCGGCGCTGCTAAGCGTTTCAAAAGAACAGGTTCTGGTAAACTGAAGCGTTCTCACGCTTACAGAAGCCATATGTTCGCGAACAAATCTCAAAAGCAAAAGCGTAAGCTTCGCAAAGGAACTCTTGTTTCTTCAGGCGATTACAAGCGCATCCGTAACTTATTAGTAAATCTTAAGTAATATCTCGAAATTAGGAGGGAAATAATATGCCACGTGTAAAAGGCGGTACAGTTACTCGCAAACGTCGTAAAAAAGTCATCAAATTAGCTAAAGGTTATTTCGGTTCAAAACATACATTATACAAAGTTGCTAACCAGCAGGTTATGAAATCCCTGATGTATGCTTACCGCGACCGTCGCCAGAAAAAGCGCGACTTCCGCAAACTTTGGGTTACTCGCATTAACGCAGCAGCTCGCATGAACGGTCTTTCTTACAGCCGTTTAATGCACGGTTTAAAGCTTGCCGGCATCGAAGTTAACCGCAAAATGCTTGCTGAATTAGCAATCGCTGACGAAAAAGCATTTGCTGAATTAGCATCAGTTGCAAAGCAGCAGCTTAGCAAGTAATAATTCATACAATAGCCATTCCCTATGGGGATGGCTTTTTAATTTGCTTTTGATGGACAAAAAGCTTCCGTTTCATTTAAGCTAATACAGATTTAATACATTCAAAAAGGAGAAAGCTCATGATTAAAACAATTGCTCTTATCTATCTGATTATGAATGTGATTGGTTTCTGCCTGATGAAGCTTGATAAAGAAAAAGCAAAACGGAATGAGTTCCGTATAAGCGAGAAGAACCTCTGGATTACAGCTTTTTTGAGCGGGGCAGCGGGAATGGCTCTTGGTTATGAAAAGCCAAGTATCTGTACATGATTTCAAGAAAGTATAGGATATTTTTTTATGGTGTTCTATACTTATGATTAGTGGGGTTATTGTCTATATCCAGTTATAAAGAAAAACATAAAGGTTCTATTTGTAGTTGGATGGGGACGTAGCCCACAGCGGGAGGCGTATCCGCAGGTCGATAGACCGAGGACCTTATACCTTGGGGGTAAAACTATATGGGTGTAATTAAGGATAGACAAACATCGTTAGGAACAGTTTATGAACGATACGACAGTAATAATGAGCTTATCCAAAAGTTTGGGATGATTGGCTTTATAAAGCTATCAACCGTAAGAAGGAAAACTTACTTCATAATTACAGATTTAAAAGGAAACTTAATAGAAGATGCCAATATCTATTTGAATGAAAAGATTGGCGATGACAAATATAAAAAAAGAGAAACTGCTTTTTCAGCTTTAAAGGTGTTCTACTCCTTTTTGGAACTTGTACATATTGATAATCCGCAAAATTTAACTAGCGGTGATATTAGGGATCTACGCTTGTTTTTAGAAGGGGGAAAAAAAGAGGGTAGTGTATGGAGTGTTGATCTCCGAGTTAGACGAGACAATCAGACATATAACAACTATCTAAATGTTTATAGAAATTTTTTAGAGAAAATGTATGGCATAACAGATTCATTTTTGTTTGAAACGATAAAAATAGGTACAACTATAGGTAATGGATTCTTTGCACATGCACATAAAGGGACTCAGGAACGATACAAGGCAAATAAAAAAGTATTTAAGCAACAATCTGTTCCGAAATACATAAAGCCTTATCAATACGAAAGAATTATGGATGTAATTGAAAGAAGCTATGGGATACGTGAAAAAGTGATTATTGATTTGATGTATAATTATGGGCTGCGTATAGGAGAGGTTTTAGGGCTAACATTTGAAGATATAGTGCCATCATATAAAGAAGGTTATTATAACCTCATCATCCGTGATAGAATGTCTGACAAGCCCACACAAAGGGCCAAAGGGGTTATAACTCCTACATCGAAAGATGAATATAATGATGCTTGGTATAGAGAACAAGGTAATCACCTTGGATACCAGACGGTTCTAATTGAAGAAGAAATGGCAGAATTGATTCAAGAATACATAGACGAATCGAGAGATGACATTCTTTTAAGTAAAAGTCCAATTAAAAGGGAAAACCTAAAAAATAATGCAGTAGCAGACAGGGTTAGTACGACTCCCCTTGTAAACAATGAGAATCAATATATCTTTTTAAATCACCAACACTATACTCCTATTACGCAGGCTGGATGGGGCTATGTTCTTCGGGGGATTTTTAAAGAAGCAGGGATTCATGTAGATAAAGGTTCTAAATCTACTAATTTAAGCCATCGTTTTCGACATGCTTTCGCTATGAAACGAGTTAAAAGTGGAATGCAAATTTTAGAGCTGCAAAAAGAACTTCGTCATGCCAGTCCGAAAAGTTGTGAAGCCTATTATAATCCTGATGATGAAGATAAAGTAGAATTATTGAGGAAAAACAACGAAAGGTACAAAGAGACTTATGATAAAGACAAAAACAAATGATTATTATACTGACATTGAAAACGAGACCATTATCTCAATAATTGCATCTCTTGAATCCGATTTGCAAATAAAAAATTTAATTTGGGAATGGCTTCAAACTAAGGATACCTGCGACATTCTGATGAAACGGAAATTCAAAGCAAAAAGAGGAAACTTGAAATTATTGTATATCAAAAAATTTTTGTTAATTATCGGAAAATACATACGAAGCCAAGAAGATTTTAATTGGGAAAATTATTGTTTCATTTTTCATGAAATCTCTAAACTTGGTAATTTTTCCCAAACATCAAGAGAGATGATTAGCAATTTATATCAAAATATCATCTCTTTTGATGTGATTAAGAATCCCGAAGTGAAGTTGTTTATAGTAAATTATAGAAATCTGTTCTTGCCATATGAGTTTGAATTGAGAAGTAAGAAAAAACTTAATATAACTCCTTTTATTGAAAGAATCAGTACCAATTTTCCGATTAATTCAAAGGTTGGACAAATTATACAGATAGGTTATTACGCTCATAATAAGTTCATGTACGGCAATTTTTTTATGCCTACGGATAATAAGTTTTTATTTAGTATTGTGAAAAGTTTTTTAGAGATTTTTGATCAACAAAGCGGTTTCAAATTTACCATCCAACATAGAGTAATGACTACATTATTTGAGGATAGTTTAAGTGGCTACAAAATTAATAGATTTGAGGATTTTAACGAGAAAACGTTTAAAGAGCAATTGATCTATTTTAATCGCATGAATGATGAATATAATCCTCTTGGAAGACGTGAAGCCTACCCTTTTCTCTCAATGTTTTATAGATACATAGATGATATGTATTTAGAAGAAACAGGAGAAAGGTTATTCAATTCGTTTTTTTTCAACAGAGATCTTTTCACACACAACCTATATCAAAAAAGTCTTGAAGAGGGCTATGAGGTTGTAAACACCAATGGAATAGGCGACTATTCTGAAAGCGATAAGTGGTTTGTTGTTGCTGACCTTAATAAAAGTGGAACTCACATAGGAAACATTAATAATTCCTTTATGAACTTTGAGAAGGTACACAATATCGAATTTAGAGAAGACTTAAAAGATTACATATGGAAATCTGATTTGACATATCGAGGTACTTACAACCATTTTTATGTCTTAGTAGACTTTTTAAACCAAGCAGAAATGTATTATCAAGATGAAATGAAAGTATTAACCTTAAAACCTTCATTAACGGTATCCGACAAACTATTGGGTTCAAGTGAGGTTAAGCCTTTTTCAAACAGATTTTTAATTTTTTATCATGCAAGTCTCATATCAAATGAAAAATACAACGATAAAACAACCAAGTCACGAATTGTTATCATACGCAGTTATCTAAAACATATTCAACGAAAATATAGCATTACTATGTTGAGTATTGACCAATTCAGTTCAATTCAAATTGAAAATAAGGGTGGAATTCCAATTCCATCAGAAGACTTTACCAAAATACAAAAGGAATTTACTCGAAGAGTAAAGACAAAAGAAGATGAAATATTATTAATTGTTTTACAATTATCTATTGAAACAAAACTTCGTCACGGTGAGATATTGGGATTAGAAAGAGATTGCATTGTATCAATTGATGATAGTGGGGAATTTGGCACAATTAAATATTACTCTAAGACTTCTGGAAGAAAATATAAGACAGAGGTCTTCATGATAGAACATATTCGATTAATTGAAAGGGCATTAAAACTAACTCAAGCAATTTATGAAAAAGCAGATTCACCTTTAAAAAAATATATTTTTATTTGTAGTCATTACTATCTTGATAATAAAGTGATTAGAATAAAGGGCAGATTTATTCGTTTGTTTACAGAAGTTTGTAAGAACTTATATGATCAAGAGAAAATTAGATCGCAGTATAGCCCTAATAATTTACGAGATACATATATTGAGAGAGCTTGGCAAATGGTTGAGGATGGTCTTATTTCAACATTAGAGGTTGGTGTAATCACAGGAAACACAGCCGGGGTTGCAGCTAAACATTATCGTGATAGAGAGAATACAAAAAGATATGTTGAGGCACTTTATGAAGTTTCAATTTTGGAAGATGAATTACAGGGAGAAATTGTGGATATTGAATCAGTTAAAGACTTGCCACCTGTTCAAGATGGTGCGGGGAATTGTGCAAGTGAAGCATGTATAAAAGTTGAACTGGAAGAAGATAGTTTTTATAAATGTTTGACTTGTAAAAAGTTTGTAACAACTGTTGAACGTAGTTATTATTTTGAAGAGAAAATGAAAGTTTATAAAAAAAATAAAGAAAAAGCGACCTCGGTTGCTGAAAGGAACTTTTATTCGGGTTTGATGGAGTTGTATGGAAGTTACTTAGCAAAAATGTATTCGATTATGGAGGGGGAAAATGAACACTGAGAAAATAGAATGGAATATAGATAATGCAAGTACATTATCTGGGCAACAGAATTACCTAAAAAGTGATTTTATTGATGAACCCCCACTCTTGATTAGGACAAATTTGAGGTTTTCTGATAATAGATGGGAGATTGCCGATAAACTACACCCAAAGGCACCCCCACTTGATTTTTCCCCTATCAAGTCAAAAATGTTTAGAGTATTATTGAAAAAAATTATGCTGCGTGAGCTGTTTACTAAACGAAATAGAAGCAGTACAGTTTATAGCAGATTCAACGAGATAAGAAGATTCATTTTTTATCTGGAAAAAGAAAAATATATGTATGATTTAAGATACCTAACACCAGAGGTCATCAAGGGATATGTGGAAACTCTTAAAAAAAATAATATTACCAAAAATTATCTATCAACGCTTCTTAAAGGTGTTGGTAGGTTTTTACAGGAAGTTCAATTTGCTGGATGTGACATAGATTTATCGGAGTTTCAAAAGACACTTACTGTTCCAATAGTAGAAAGAAAAGCGGAAAAAGAGGCTCATAAAACACCAAATATCCCAAAAAGAATTTTTAATCGTGTTGTTAAATGTGCCTTAAAAGATATGAAGGATGAAAGCCTTAGAAAACAAGATCGTATGATGGCGTGTCTAATTGTTATTTTATCCCACACAGGTATGAGAAAAGGAGAACTCCATAGATTAGAAGCTGGTAAATTGAAGGACATTACAATATTAAACAAAAAAGCAAAAGCATTTATACTTGAATTTTTTACTTTTAAAACAACTGCTGAAAATAATGGCAAATGGACTAAAACAATCGCTTTTCCTGAAACTGTACAGGCTTACCAAACTCTTGTGAAACTTTCAAAAAACGGGAGAGAAAAGGGAAGCACCAATTATCTATTTTTGAACAAGTTTAATAAGATTTATGGTCGGACAACGTTTGATAACATCTTTGATACCTTTTTTTATAGAAATCAAAATGAATTGTTTGATCATATATCTGAGTATGAAAAAGCCCATATTCATTTAATGAAAATTGACAGCTATTTAAAAGGTACAATCCCAAAAACCTTACCAAATGTTCCAAAAACAGGTGATACTTTTTATACTTTAAATCCACATCAATTTAGAGTAGCCGTGGCTAATATTCTAAAGGATAAAGTTAGTTTGCAATGGATAAGAGAACATATGAATCATTTGACTGAAGAAATGACAAAGCACTATTTTAGAGATGAACTTATAAAGGAAACACTATTTCAACGGGCAAAGAATGATGGAACTTCATTAGGTTTGGAACTAAACAATCAAAATCACTTTATAAAAAAAGAACTATCAGAACCAGAATTAATAAAAGCATATGAAGAGATTAATAAATTTCTCCAAAAGAAGAAATTCAATATTTTTAAGGATATTGATGAAATAATCAATACCTTAAAATATAACCCCTTACGTGAAAGCATCGTTGGGGTATGTACTAAACATTTAGGAATGTTGTGTGAGCGTCAATATCGTCTTGCAACCTTTGAAAAATGGTATTTTCTAAGTCCAAAAGTACCTAATATTGAATCGTTTGATTTCACCTATAAACGATTTATTGATAAGTCAAAAATCGTTCAACATAACAAAGAATTAGTTCAACAGGACTCAAAGTATCAAAGGGATTATGAGAATGAATATTCTTCTTTAATTAAGTTTTATCAAAACCGGGTTTTACAAGAGCATGAATTACTTCTTTCTATTTTGAACGAGAAAGGAAAAGAATTCATCTTATCTTCTTACCCACAATTAGAAATCATAATTTCCGATATTGAAAATGTTAACAAGGAGATTACCAAATGGGCATCGACATTGAACTTAGAGAGTGTGTAAATGAAAACACTCTAAGATATGGTATTGGTGAATTAAGTGAAATTAGTAGCACAAAAATACAGGACCAATTGATCTTGTTAGAAGAATATCTACAAAATTTTTGTATGAAACAAAGACAATTAAAAGAACAAATAAAGGAGTCTAATAAACTATCTATTTCCTCTGTTTCATCGGGGGCAAAAGTACCAAGAAGCCAGATTAACCTAAATACAAATACATTAAAACTCTATATTGAAAAACGAATTCAAGAAATTGAAAAAGAAC
>NZ_BCUY01000108.1 GCF_001591465.1 Cytobacillus firmus NBRC 15306 | reverse complement strand
CTATGCGAGTGATTATTCCTTCTTGTGATTCGACTTTTGAAGACATATTAGCTTTTACCAATGATAAAGAGAGTATGGATATTATAATTAAGCAAATTGTAATGAAAAGAGTATTTTGTTTGCCAAGAAAAGCTAAAAGTACCCCTCCAAAGGTCCAACCAGCAAATAAAAATGTTTGGTCCACGCTTGATATAAGGCTATTAGCTTTCACTCTGTGACTTCTTGAAACAATAGACTTAACTATTGATGATTTTACAGGAGAAAAAAATCCATTAAAAAATGATATAAACCCTAACAAAATAAAGATGATAATTATGTTTATCGTATTGATTACTTGAAGAAACAATTCAAATAATACAAAAAGAAGTATCAATTGGCTCATCTGAGAATACATTAGCAATTTGGGTGGTTTAAATTTATCTGAAATTATAGGTAGGAATATAGTGCTTATCATCCGAGAAACAACACTAACCAATGTAACCGTTGCAGCTAATGTCGTAGAACCAGTCTTATCAAATAGGTGTAAAACAACGACCATTGTATATAATGCAAAGCCAAGGTTAGTTGTAGTCTGACTGACTAACAAAGCAAAGAAAGAGCGATTCACGTCAGTCCTCCATTTTCATAAATTTCCAATACGCAGAAATTATACCACATTGTGCAAAATTAGGAGTTGGAATATTACAACATTAATAAACCTGCTCATTTATTCAACTATCCTAAGCCATTAATTAAAGTACATTCATTTACAATTTTTATCTTAACATAAATATCCATTTGGTTTAAAAAAATAATATCCTTCTTTTCTAGTTCCTAATTTTATTTAAAAAAAGACCCAATCCTGAATTTGGATTGAGTCTTAATTGACCGTTTTCTTACATATTGGTTGATTGACAATTTCCAAGTCAGTTCCCGACTTTTTTGTACGGTTCCCAACATTTTTGTTCAGTTCCCGACTTTTTTGTTCAGTTCCCGACTTTTTTGTCTTTCAACAACTCGTGTAGTTGCAAAAAAGAAGTGTTCCCTCCCCCCTTCTCACAAACCCTTGCCACTCCTGCCTTTCCTCCATTTTTCCATTTTCTGTAGGCAAATCGTTTGTTCCCTAACTCGCCCTCTTTTTCTCCTATTTTATGTAAGAATCATAAAAAATCAGTAAAATTAGTCGTTCCCTGAAATCCAGCATTTCCCCTTTCTTTTCCTGTTCTTTCTCCTGCTTTTTCTCCTGCCTTTTTTCTCTCTTTTCCTCTTGCTTTTTATCTCGAAATCGTTGATTTATCGGGCTTTTTCTTCTATTTTCCTTCTTGCTTTATCAGGCTTTTTTCTGGCTTTTTCTCAGCTTTTGGACATAAAAAAAACGAGGAAAACTGGAGGAAATACTCCAATTTTCACTCGTTTTAGGGAACAATTTATTTGACCAAGGGAACAGTTTATTTGCCTTGGGGAAAACTTCATTTTGCTATAACAACTCGTTTCAGGGGGAATATTTCCTTACTCCACAGTAACCGACTTAGCCAGGTTACGCGGCTTATCTACGTCACACTCGCGGTGCAGCGCAGCAAAGTAAGAGATTAATTGTAAAGGTATTACAGAGATAAGAGGTGTTAATAGCTCGTTCACTTCCGGAATGATAAAGCTGTCTTCTTCTGTTTCCAGCCCTTTCATGGAAATGATGCAAGGGTTTGCTCCGCGGGCAACAACCTCTTTGACGTTGCCGCGAATGCCTAAGTTAACACTTTCTTGAGTTGCCAGGGCAATGATTGGCGTACCGTTCTCGATTAAAGCAATGGTTCCGTGCTTTAATTCTCCGCCTGCAAAACCTTCAGCTTGAATATATGAGATTTCTTTCAATTTAAGTGCACCTTCAAGGCCGACATAGAAGTCGATTCCACGGCCAATGAAGAACGCATTGCGAGTAGTGGAAAGGAATTTGCGTGCAATGTCTTCGAACTCTTCCTTCGCATCACAAAGAACTTCCATGGCATTTGCAACGATGCCGAGCTCCTGTACAAGGTTAAAGTCCAGCTCCAATCCCCGGCTCTTCCCAGTTACTTCTGCAAGAATGGATAATACAGCAATCTGGGCTGTATATGCCTTTGTAGAAGCAACGGCAATTTCAGGGCCAGCATGAAGCAATAATGTGTAATCCGCTTCACGGGATAGAGTTGAACCTGGAACGTTTGTAATCGTTAACGCCTTATGGCCCATTTCCTTAATATTCACAAGCACGGCACGGCTGTCTGCTGTTTCACCGCTCTGAGAGATAAAGATAAATAGCGGCTTCTCTGAAAGCAATGGCATATTGTAGCCAAACTCACTTGAAATGTGAACTTCAACTGGAATTTTTGCGATTTTTTCAATAAACTGCTTTCCAACAAGTCCTGCATGATAAGAAGTACCTGCAGCAATGATATAAATGCGGTCAGCATCGTTCATTGCGTCAACGATTTCCTGATCGATCGTCAGCTCGTCATTATCATTTTGATACTTCTGGATGATTTTGCGCATCACTAAAGGCTGCTCATCGATTTCTTTCAGCATGTAGTGTGGGTATGTTCCCTTTTCAATATCGCTTTCATCCAATTCAGCTGTATATGGATCGCGGCTGACAGCCTCACCATTCAGTGTCTGAATCTGAACAGCATCTTTTGTGACAATAACGATTTCTTTGTCCATCAATTCAACATACTGATCTGTAACCTGCAGCATCGCCATTGCGTCAGAAGCGACTACATTGAAAGTTTCACCAAGTCCAACCAGAAGCGGGCTCTTGTTTTTTGCAACAAAAATCGTTTCATCGTTTTCGGCATCCAAAAGAGCAATTGCATAAGAGCCTTTTAAAAGTGTCAGCGTTTTACGGAACGCTTCTTCAGTGCTTAATCCCTCGCTCACGAATAAGTCAATCAGCTGAACGATGATTTCTGTATCTGTATCACTTTGAAGAGCTACTCCCTGCAAGTATTCGCGCTTTAAAATGTCATAGTTCTCAATAACGCCATTATGAACAAGCGTAAAACGGCCGGAATTGCTTTGATGAGGGTGGGCATTGACTGTGCTCGGAACACCGTGAGTCGCCCAGCGGGTGTGTCCAATTCCTGTGTTTGCCATTACATCTTCATCAACAATATTGCGAAGGTCCGCAATACGGCCTTTTTCCTTGAAAACCTGAACGCCATTATCATTCATAACTGCGATTCCAGCAGAATCATATCCTCTATATTCAAGCTTTTCCAAGCCCTTTAATAAAATTTCTTTTGAATCTAAACTTCCGATATATCCAACGATTCCACACATACTTCTTTTCCTCCTAATAATGAAGGGGCAAGAAGCCTTTTCGGGGCAGTCCTGCCCCTTATCTCTGTTTTTTTATATACGCCGCTCTGGGGGCATTACAGCCTCTTAGAAGAGCGTTTCTTAATTTTAGCATTCCCTTCTCTTTGTCCATTCAGTTGCCTGAATGTTTTAAAGAAGAAATCATCGGTTGTGCTTTCAACCGGGAGGCATCCGCCGAACATTCGATAAACCTCCTCCTCGTCAACTAATCCTTACGTCCAGGATCAGTTCAGGCGCTTTAAATTATTATTCTCTCTCACTATCCACCTTTCTCTTCTTGAATAAAGATGTCCTGTATTCTTAAATACAAAAACAGGACTATCATACATCAAAGTCAGACTTCCGTCAACAAATATCCATATATAAAAATGGAAGCTGCCATATATAAAAATATGCATAAGGGAGCTTAGGAGTTCCCTTATGCATATGAATTGTGCTTTTTACTCTTTTAATCCCATTTCACTCTCAACAACAGCAGCAATGCGCTCTACATATGAAGCACATAGTTCACCTGTTGGCGCTTCTGCCATGACGCGGACCAGCGGCTCTGTTCCGGAAGGACGGACAAGAATGCGGCCGTTTCCGTTCATTTCTTCTTCAACCTGTGCAATGACTTCTTTCACTTTTTCATTGTCTGTCACATGGTGCTTGTCTGTTACACGGATATTCACAAGCTTCTGCGGGAATTTCTTCATTTCGTTTGCAAGTTCAGATAATGGCTTTTTAGTTACCTTCATAATGTTCACAAGCTGAAGCCCCGTCAAAAGTCCATCTCCCGTTGTGATGTAGTCCAGGAAAATAATATGACCTGACTGTTCTCCGCCAAGGTTGTAGCCATTCTTCTTCATTTCTTCCACAACATAGCGGTCGCCTACAGCTGTCTGCACACTTTCGACTCCGTTGGCTTCCAGCCCTTTATAGAAGCCAAGATTGCTCATGACAGTAGAAACGACTGTGTTCTGCTTAAGTCTTCCCTGTTCTTTCATGTATTTTCCGCAGATATACATGATTTGGTCGCCGTCCACAATATCGCCATTTTCATCAATGGCAATCAAACGGTCTCCGTCTCCATCAAATGCCAGACCAACATCTGCTTCTCTTTCCTTTACAAAGGCAGATAGTGCCTCAGGATGAGTAGATCCGACTCCTGCATTGATATTTAAACCATTAGGAGATGCGCCCATCATGGAAAGATCTGCATCAAGGTCAGCGAATAGGTGCGTGGCAAGCGGCGAAGTAGCTCCATGCGCACAATCAAGCGCAATGTGAATGCCGGAGAAATCTTCATCAACTGTCTGCTTTAAGTATTGAAGATATTTCTGTCCGCCTTCAAAGTAATCATTTACCTGCCCAAGGCTGCCTCCGACCGGTCTTGGAAGCTGATCTTCTGCCATATCCATTAATTCCTCAATTTCCGCTTCCTGATCATCAGACAGCTTAAACCCATCCGGGCCAAAGAACTTGATTCCGTTATCTTCAACCGGATTATGAGAGGCAGAAATCATGACTCCAGCCTCTGCCCCCAATGCTTTTGTTAAATAAGCGACACCAGGCGTCGAAATGACTCCAAGGCGCATAACTTCTGCTCCAATTGATAATAGCCCTGCTACAAGTGCGCCTTCCAGCATATGGCCTGAAATACGGGTATCCCGGCCGATTAATACCTTCGGACGATCATGGTCTTTTGTTAATACATAACCCCCAAAGCGGCCCAGCTTAAAGGCCAGCTCCGGTGTCAATTCACTATTTGCAACTCCGCGTACTCCATCTGTACCGAAATATTTACCCATTTTATAATCGCTCCTTCTAACTTTAAAAACTATATTAAGCTTCTTCTTTTTGTGTAATCGTTATGGTCGCTTTACCTGCAGCAGGCTTTATATCCACCCCTGAAGGGCCGTCTATATTGATTGGGACCTCATGGTCACCTTCTCCAAGGTCTGCCAGGCTCAAATACAGATTAAAATCGTCCGTTTTGAGATCCTGAACTCTGCTGCTTTTCCCGGTAACCGTAATACTTGTCCTTCCGGAAGCTGGATTTTTAAGGACCGCTTCATATTCTTCGGATAAGCCGGCTAAGTTAATGGGAAGGCTTGAAAAGGTCTTGGTTACCTCTTGATCCTGTGCCTGTGTTTCTTCGGCAGGCTCCTCTGTAATTTCCTCTTCTTCTTCTTTGCCTGCATTCTCTTTAGTGCTGACGTCAACGGACACCTTCACTGTTTTAGGATCCACTGCTGAAATGCCATCCGGAATAATAACAGGCAGGGTGAGCACAGTATCTTCCTCAATCTTGCTCACATCTACCTCTACCCTGACGCTTTCCGTCTCATTCAATATATCTTCCCGGCCCGTTATAGAAGCCTCATTAACATCAAGTTTAATCGAATTAATGGTTACCCCATCTTGAGGATCCCCGTTCCGGACGATCGTAACAGGCACCGTCTTGCTTAACTGCTTAACCGGAACTGTTACGCGAATCACCTGAGGCTCCACAATGACATCAAGCTTATTCAACTCACGGTCCAATACCCTGACTGTTGCATCATCAGCTATTGTCTCGGTTATAGGGCCCTTCACATCCAGAGTTGCTTTGACAAAACTGATCCGCTCGATCACTTCTTTTGCCCCCGTGATTTTAACCGTCTTTGGTTCTGCAGATGCCGCTTCAGCCGTATAGCCCTCACCAAGAAGGCTATTATTAAATTCTGCATCCACTTTAAATTCCTGTGTGACTTTTTCGTGGACGGTCACATCTGCATATTGAGGGTTAATGGTCACATCCAGTTTATCTGAGATATCACGGATCTTAATTTCTACTCTTTGCGAGCCAATTTCTGCATTCGTCAAATCTACATATACTTCAAAGTTCTGCTGTTTTTTCGCTGACTCAAGGTGGCTTTTTGGGCCCTCCAGACTCAAGTCAACTGTGTCCGGCGTACCGGTTACGACCAGGTTTTCCGTATCATAATAGCTTTTCACTGGAACATCTTCAATAATGGCTGAATCCTGCTGACCAGGAACATTTATTTCCTTTAATTCCTTATCTGCATCATACACAGAGTCAAAAAGAAAAAGGGCAAGAATCAAGGCAACAATTTTCATAAACCAGCGGGTGTCTACCATTTTATCAATTAACTTATCCATTCTTTTTCCCCCTCCAGTTCCAAAGACCTGAAGAAGTCTGCTTTATTTTCTGCTGAGCAAGTAATTCACTTGAAAGCATATCTTTAAAAGCCTCAGCTTTTAAGTCACGGTGCAGCTCCCCGTTTTTGGTTAAGGAAACACTTCCTGTTTCCTCTGAAACGATAATGGTTATGCTGTCAGTTACTTCACTTATGCCTAAAGCTGCCCTATGTCTGGTGCCGAGTTCTTTTGAGATGAAAGGACTTTCTGACAGAGGCAGATAACAGGCAGCTGCCGCCACACAATTTTTTTGAATAATAACAGCTCCATCATGCAGCGGTGTATTTGGTATAAATATATTAATCAGGAGCTCAGATGAAATTTTGGAATCCAGCCCAATACCGGTTTCAATATAATCGTTCAAACCTGTTTCCCGCTCAACTGAAATAAGCGCGCCAATGCGCCGTTTAGCCATATAATCTACGGCCTTCGCAATAGATTCGACCAGTTTCTCCTGATTTTCTTCCTCCTGATTAGCCGTCCTTGAGAAGAATCTTCCTCTTCCCAATTGCTCCAGTGCTCTTCGCAGCTCCGGCTGGAAAATGATTATGATGGCCAGAAATCCCCATAAAAGCACTTGCTCCATCATCCACCCTAATGTTTGCAGATGGAACTTGTCGCTTGCTACTTTAACCAGGATAATGACAAAAATCCCCTTCAGCAATTGGACAGCCTTTGTTCCTTTAACAATCATTATGAGTTTATAGATGACGTACCAGACAAGGAGAATGTCTATTGTATTAGCCAACAATTTCAAAATAGAGAAATCCGCAAACGACATTATCCTTCCTCCAAATATATATTTCAAAAGCAAAAATGCCTAATGTTCCTTTATGTAACTTTCATATTATATCATATTCATCGCTAATTCCAATTTTGAAACAGCATATGCCATCTGGAAAATTCAGCATTGTCATTTACATACTAAGAATCCCTGCTTTATAGCAGGGATTCTCTTTATTATTGACTACTTTTCTTTGTCTGTTTCTCCGGTTTCAAAGACATATACAGCATCCTTAGCTGCCGTTTTGATGTGATACCACAGCCATTCGAATATGGCATCAACCTCTTCGATTTCTCCAGTGACATTGCCGGCCGAAGCCATATACTGCTGGCCATTGATGACCGTAACATTCCCCTCGATCTCGCCCTGAATTTCCAAGTCGCCGTTCTTAACCACTACATCCCCTTTTACCACTTCACCTTCAGGTACAATCACCTTATCGTTTTGCACCACAAGGTTCGGCTGCTTAGAAACGGATAATTGGTGATCCTGATCCCAGGAAGATGCGACGCTTCCCATCATCAGAACAAGAAAGAGTGACGCCGCCGTTAAAAGCGGATGATGCCTGAACCAGCGCTGAACCCCGACTTTCCGCTTTTCCTTTGGCAATCTCGCCATAACCTTTGCCGTGAAATTTTCAGGTGCCTGTATATGTGAAGTGCTTTGGACTAAAGCGATCGTTTTCTTTAATTCATGGAAATGAGTTTGACACTCCCCGCAGTTTTGCAGATGTGCCCTTAATTCCTTCTCATGTTCGGCTGAGATCTCTTCATCTAGGTACTCGTGCATATAAACAACCATTTCTGCTGGACATTTCAAAGTTCTCACCCTCTTTATTAAACATATCTTAATTGATTTCTAAGAGCTTCCCGGCCCCGGTGAATCCGGGTCTTTACGGTTCCCAATGGAAGATCGAGTGTTTCACTGATCTCGTTCAGCGATAACTCTTCAATATATTTTAAAACAATAACCGAACGATATTTCTCAGGAAGCTTCGATATTTCTCTTTGGATTGTTTCCTGCAGTTCCAGGCTTTCTACATCATCCTCCGGCAGCCTCGCATCTGAAGCGATTTGAGAATACATGTTCAGTCCATCTGTTCCGGCGACCTCTGCATCCAGATAATAATCAGGCTTCTTTTTTCTGATTCTGTCTATACAAAGGTTAGTGGCAATCCGATAGAGCCATGTGGAAAACTTCAAGTCAATATTAAAGCTGGCAATATTTACATAAGCTCTTAAGAAGGCCTCTTGAGCGATATCCTCCGCCTCATGCCTGTTTCCCAGCATTCTGTAGCAAATCTGAAAAACTTTATCTTTGTAAATTTCAACAACTTCAGCATAGGCATCCTGGTCGCCTTTTAATACTTGCTTTATCCTCTTCTTTACAATTGTCTCCATTTTTTTACCTCCGCTCCAGTGCGGCTAATCGATAATACGAATCGATAGCGGAAAAGGTTTCGTTTTAATTAAAAAAACATTCAATTTCTATATTAGCAAATTTTTACTTATTCTGGTTTAATTTTTTTCTTTTAGGGTATAAAAGTACTAAATTTATCGAAAAGGGTTGGTTACGGTGTGTGTTAAGGAATTATTGAGAGATATTGAGGATTGCCGGACAAGAATGATTCAATTAGCAGCTTCCGGATCTTTTACAGATCACATGGTAGTTGATACCAGCATAAAACTCGATGAACTTCTAAATAAATATTATACACTCACAGCAAAAAAATGAGCAGAACTTGTCTATGTTCTGCTCATTTTTATTTTCCTTTATTATAGAAGCTTCTCGCCAAATAGTGAACCCATAAGCGCAACTGCTACAGTAGCTGTTTTGTTCTTGTCATCCAAAATGGGATTAACCTCTACAAATTCAGCCGATGTAATGATTTGTGCTTCTGCAAGCATCTCCATGGCCAAGTGGCTTTCACGGTAGCTGATACCGCCAATAACCGGAGTTCCAACACCCGGTGCATCATGAGGATCCAGCCCATCTAAATCAAGAGACAGATGAACACCATCTGCATTTCTTTCTTTTAAATATGTAATAGACTCTTCCATAACCTTTGTCATTCCAAGTCGGTCAATTTCATGCATGGTGTACACTTTAATGCCTTTTTCCTTAATAAGCTCCCGTTCTCCTTCATCCAATGACCTTGCCCCAATAATGACAATATTCTCGGGCTTAACCTTTGGACCATATCCCCCAACATTGGTTAAAAGCGGATGGCCCATACCCAGGCTTACAGCAAGCGGCATGCCATGTATGTTTCCTGAAGGTGATGTCTCAGCTGTATTTAAATCACCATGGGCATCATACCAGATTACACCAAGATTCGTATAGTGCTTTGATACCCCTGCCAATGTTCCAATCGCGATGCTATGGTCGCCGCCGAGCACTAATGGAAAAGAACCGCCTTTTATTGCGTGATCAACTTTTTCTGCAAGCATCTCTGTTTTTTCAGCAATAAGGTGCAAGTTTCGAAGATTTGAATTTGGATCGATTTGGACCTCCGGGCGGCCGATAGCAATATCGCCCTGATCATGGATTTCTTCAAATAAACATTTTAAACGTTCATTCACTCCGGCATACCGAATCGCACTTGGCCCCATATCCACACCGCGTCTCATCTGGCCAAGATCCATCGGCATCCCAATTATCGATAATTTCTGTCTATTCATAATACATGTCCTCCCTTTCCCTTCATATCTATATTTTAACCGCTTTCAAACACATGACTCAACTCGACAAAATCGTGTATATATATGCGGGTTTAGGGGAAGGAAGTCCTAATTTTTCAGATGCTGATTTGATATTTATGAAACAAAAAATCCTTAAACCGCACTGGTTTAAGGATTGACGTATTATGTATATTGGTGGAGCCTAGCGGGATCGAACCGCTGACCTCCTGCGTGCAAAGCAGGCGCTCTCCCAGCTGAGCTAAGGCCCCATTT
>NZ_BCUY01000107.1 GCF_001591465.1 Cytobacillus firmus NBRC 15306 | reverse complement strand
TTTATAGTTTTAAAAAGTAAAACGAAACTTAGTTTCGTCTTTTTTTATGCCTTTTTAACCTAAGTGTATAGGATATTAATATTGAAAATAGCTTACTTTGCCCATTGCTTCAAAATAAGGTAAACTACATATAGACTATTCTCCTTAGGATTTATCCTAAGGTTTTTTTGTAATCTCGGAATTCAGATCGTTGAATTTCGAGAACTGTCCACCCCTATCGCCAGCTGCCTCGAGGCGGCGCGGGTGGTAAGCGTTTGTGCTTTTTCTTTTCGTTGATAGATTAGACCATAAAAGGTGTTGAAACATATGAGTCAGTTTGAGTTTATCTCAAAGAAGCCAGAGGATACGATGGGGTTTTCGGAGAAGCTCGGCAACCTGCTTCAGCCGGGAGATGTCCTTGCTCTGGAAGGAGATTTGGGTGCAGGGAAAACGACATTCACCAAGGGGCTGGCAAAAGGGCTTAATATAACCCGAAATGTAAATAGCCCTACTTTTACGATTATTAAAGAATACCATGGAAGATACCCCCTTTATCATATGGATGTATACAGAGTTGAAGATTCCTTTGAGGATTTGGGGTTTGATGAATATTTTGATGGCAATGGGGTCACAGTTGTAGAATGGGCTCATCTTGTTAAAGAACAGCTGCCTGAAGAGTTATTAACTATTTATTTATATCTTGATGATCATGACTCAAGAAGGCTTGTCCTGGAACCCCGGGGAAAAAGATATGAGGAATTGTGTAAGGAGATTATGTCATGAAGGTTTTAGCCATTGATACATCCAATTACCCTCTGGGAGTAGCTCTTCTGGATGGTGATCAGGTTATAGGCGAGTATATTACAAATGTAAAAAAGAATCATTCTGTCCGAGTTATGCCGGCTATTGATACTTTAATGAAAGATTGCGGTGTTAAGCCTGCTGAATTAGATAAAATTGTTGTTGCGAAAGGGCCTGGTTCGTATACAGGAGTGCGTATTGGGGTAACGATTGCAAAAACACTGGCATGGACTTTAAATAAGCCGCTGGTTGGGGTATCCAGCCTTGAAGTATATGCGGCATCGGCTGGCAGATACTTTAATGGCGTCATATCGCCTTTGTTTGATGCAAGGAGAGGGCAAATATATACCGGCCTGTATCAATATAGGGAAGGACAGTTAGTATCGCTGATCAAAGATCAGCTTCTGCTATCAAAAGATTGGGCAGCCATGCTTTCTGAACATCAGGAAAACGTTCTTTTCATCGGGAATGATTTGCCCTTACATAAAGATATATTTACAGAACTCCTTAAAGAGCGGGCAGTGTTTGCCTCACCTGCAGAACATAATCCAAGGCCGGCCGAACTTGCTTTATTAGGCAGGGACCAAGAGCCTGAGGATGTTCATTCTTTTGTACCTAATTATATTAGGATTGCGGAAGCTGAAGCTAATTGGATAAAAGCAAACCAGGAAAAAAAGTTATAGATGAGGAAGCGAACGTATGAATAAATCCTTAACTTTCCGTTTGATGAATGAAGAGGATATTGATGATGTTTTGGAAATCGAACACAAATCCTTTGCAACACCCTGGAGCAGGGAGGCCTTTTTTAACGAATTAACACATAACCAGTTTGCTTTGTATGTTGTTTTAGAAGAAGAAAATAAAGTAATAGGATACTGTGGAGCATGGATAGTCGTGGATGAGGCTCATATCACAAATGTTGCGCTGCTCCCTGAATACCGCGGGAGAAAACTTGGAGAAGCTTTGATGCGGCAGCTAATGGAGCTTGCGTCTGAAATGGGAGCCATCACAATGACTCTGGAAGTAAGGGTATCCAACTTCACAGCTCAGTCCTTATACCGAAAGCTTGGTTTTCAAAACGGAGCCATCAGGAAGAACTACTATACTGATAATCAAGAAGATGCTTTAGTAATGTGGGTGAATTTATAATGAAAAAAGATCAATGGATCATGGGGATTGAAACCAGCTGTGACGAAACTGCGGTAGCCATCATTAAGAATGGACGTGAAATTGCAGCCAATATCGTTGCATCCCAAATCGAAAGCCATAAACGTTTTGGCGGGGTAGTTCCGGAAATAGCTTCCCGTCATCATGTTGAACAGATAACGATCGTGCTTGAAGAAGCATTAGATAAGGCAGGCATCACATATTCTGATCTTTCAGCAATTGCTGTGACGGAAGGGCCTGGCCTTGTAGGCGCGCTTCTGATCGGGGTTAATGCCGCAAAAGCCGTTGCGTTTGCTCACGGCATCCCGCTAGTAGGCGTGCATCATATTGCTGGCCATATTTATGCAAACAGACTGGTGGAAGAAATGGATTTTCCGTTACTTTCCCTGGTAGTCTCTGGCGGACATACTGAACTGGTCTATATGAAGGAGCATGGCCATTTCGAAGTAATTGGCGAGACAAGGGATGATGCTGCAGGAGAGGCATATGATAAAGTTGCCCGGACCTTAAATCTGCCTTATCCGGGCGGTCCTCACATTGACAGACTCGCTCATGAAGGGAATCCAACTATTCAGCTCCCAAGAGCCTGGCTGGAAGAAGGTTCATACGATTTTAGCTTCAGCGGCTTAAAATCAGCCGTTATCAACACTGTCCACAATGCTGAACAGCGTGGCGAGACGATAGTGCCGGAGGATCTGGCTGCAAGCTTCCAGGATAGTGTCATTGATGTCCTGGTAACGAAAACAGAAAGAGCAGTTAAAGAATATCAGGTGAAGCAGCTGCTGCTCGCAGGCGGAGTTGCGGCGAATAAAGGTCTTCGGGCTTCTTTAGAAAAGAAGTTTGGAAATAGAGCTGATATAAAGCTTATTATTCCGCCATTATCTTTATGCACAGATAATGCAGCGATGATAGCAGCAGCAGGAAGTGTTCTGTTTGAAAAAGGACAATTCGCCGGTCTCGATTTAAATGCAAATCCCGGTTTGGACATTACTATCCACAATGATAAATAATTAGGAAAAAGTCCCCGACAGCATAGGGGACTTTTTCTGTGGATAAAATCATTTGTTTCAGAATTTTATGTTGGTAATGTGGATAAAACCAGCTTTAATTGTGGATAATGTGGAAAAGTCTGTGGAGAGTATATATAACTGCGTTTTTCTTGTGATTATCTCTGTGGATAATAAAAAAGACTGGCAGTGACTATTCTACCAGTCTAAAAGTTATGAATATTCCTTTAATCCTCTTCAGCTAAAAGTGCCCATTCTTCCATCAATTCTTCCAGCTTTGCTTTTGCTTCATCCGTTTCATTTGTTATTTCCAGCACCTTTTCATGGTCCTGATAAACATTTGGATCACAGAGAAGCTGATCATTAGTATCGATTACTGTCTCTAATGCTTCTATTTGCTCTTCAATTTCTTCCATTCTTCTTTTTCGCTGGCGTTCGAGCTTTTTGGCCTCTTTATCCAGCTGGTAATTATTTTTTTCCTGCTTTACAGGCTGTGAATCGGAGGATGCGTCCTGCTCATTAAGTGCAAGCAATTCCTTTTGTTCCTGCTTTTTTTCTACATAATAATCGTAATCACCAAGATATTCAGCTGCCCCGCTTTCAGAAAGTTCAACTACTTTTGTTGTAATTCTGTTGATAAAGTATCGGTCATGAGATACGAAGAGAATGGTCCCGGGATAATCGATCAATGCATTTTCAAGAATTTCCTTGCTGTCCAGGTCCAAATGGTTTGTAGGCTCGTCCAGAATTAAGAAATTGGCTTTCTGCATCATTAGCTTTGCAAGCGCAAGCCGGGCCTTTTCACCGCCGCTCAGTGTTGAAACTGTTTTAAGTACATCATCACCGGAGAAGAGAAAGTTCCCAAGTATGGTCCTGATTTCTTTTTCCGGTTTCAGCGGGTATTCATCCCATAATTCGTTCAGTACTCTTTTGTTGCTTGTGAGCTCTGCCTGTTCCTGGTCATAGTAGCCAATTGTCACATTGGAGCCATACTGAATCTCCCCTGAAAAAGAAGGAACTTTTTTGATGATGGTTTTGAGCAATGTTGATTTACCGATTCCATTTGGCCCAACAAGTGCAATGCTGTCGCCTCTTGCCAGCCGCAGTGAAATATTCTCACTCACTTTCTCTTCGTAGCCTATTGCTAAAGAATGGATATTTAAAACCTCATTGCCCGACTGGCGATCGATGTCAAATACAAAGGAAGCCGATTTCTCGTCTCCAAGGGGCCTGTCCATCACGTCCATTCTGGCAAGCTGCTTTCTGCGGCTTTGTGCCCTTTTGGTTGTGGAGGCACGGGCGAGGTTCCGCTGGATAAAGTCCTGCAGCTTAGCGATTTCTTCCTGCTGTTTCTCGAATTGCTTCATTTCTTTTTCAAAATTAGCGGCTTTTTGATCCAAATAGGAACTGTAGTTTCCCGGGTACTTTCTTATTTGGTGGCGGGAAATCTCGTAAACCTGGGAAACGACCTTATCAAGGAAATACCGGTCATGTGATACGATTAGAATGGCACCGCTGTATCCCTGGAGGTATTGTTCAAGCCACGATAATGTTTCAATATCAAGGTGGTTGGTAGGCTCATCCAGAATTAAAATATCAGGCTTTGTCAGCAGAAGTTTACCAAGGGCCAACCTTGTTCGCTGTCCGCCGCTCAATGATGAAATTTTGGTATCATAGCCCAATGAGCTGAAATTGAGTCCATGGAGAATGGAACGGATATCTGCTTCATATTGATAGCCGCCATTTTCTTTGAAATCAACCTGAAGTTTGTCGTAATCTTTCAATACGCGTTCATAGGCATCAGAATTACTGAGGATATCGGAATCTGCCATTTGTTCTTCAAGGCTGCGGAGCTGTTTTTCCTGCTTCTGCAAATGACTGAAAACAGTCAGCATTTCCTCCCAGATGGATAACTCTGATTCCAGACCGGTATTTTGTGCAAGATAGCCAATTGTTACTTCCTTTGGCTTTATAATCTCGCCGGCATCATACGTCATGTGTCCGGCAATTATTTTTAAAAGGGTGGATTTCCCTGCACCATTGCGCCCTACAAGGGCAATCCGGTCCCTGGTTTGTACTTCTAACTTTATATTCGTTAAAATGGGATCAGCGCCAAAACTTTTTGCCAGCTGATTGACTTGTAATAGTATCATGTTCTTTCACCTCGGGTATAGAGTAAGTGTAACTCATTCATATATGTTCGGCAATAAAGGAGACAGGACGATAAGCCCGGCTTACGGGCATTAAACATAACAAAAGGTAAATAAATATGTGAAGAACCTTACAAGCACGTACAAAGTAACGGAAAAATAGTGTATGATTTTGAAGAGAGGTGTTTTAAATGGCGGATTTTACTCATTTTAATCAAGAGGGCAGGGCAAAAATGGTGGATGTCAGCGATAAGCCTGAGACGGCAAGGACGGCCATAGCTCAGTCAAGCATTAGGGTGAATCAGGAGATTTACGAGAAGATTACATCCAATTCGATGAAAAAAGGGGATGTACTCGCTGTTGCACAAACGGCAGGCATTATGGCGAGCAAGAAAACATGGGACATTATTCCGATGTGCCATCCGCTGCCGCTAAAGGGTGTCGACATTTCATTTTCATGGAAAGCTGAAGAGGAAGAGTACGACCTCATCATTACGGCTTCTGTTAAAACAAAAGGGAATACGGGTGTGGAAATGGAAGCGTTAACAGCTGCTTCTGTCTGTGCGCTGACCGTTTATGATATGTGCAAGGCTGTAGATAAAGGAATGGTAATTGGGCCAACCTTTTTAATAGAGAAAACAGGCGGCAAAAACGGAGATTTTAAACGAAATTAATTCATCATAAGAAATGGGGATGGACGAATGGCCAATGAACCAATTAAGATACCGCAGGCAACAGCTAAACGGCTGCCTTTATATTACCGCTTTCTAAAAAACCTTCATTCCTCCGGCAAACAAAGAGTCTCATCAGCAGAATTGAGTGAGGCGGTAAAAGTAGATTCTGCAACGATTCGCCGTGATTTTTCGTACTTCGGTGCGTTAGGGAAAAAAGGATATGGATATAATGTGAACTACCTGCTGGGCTTCTTTCGGAAGACTCTTGACCAGGACGAGCTGACTAAAGTCGCTTTGGTCGGGGTAGGAAATTTAGGAACTGCCTTTCTTAACTATAATTTTCTTAAAAATAATAATACGAAAATAGAAGTGGCTTTTGATGTGGATGAGAGCAAGGTTGGCACGAAAATCGGTGATGTGCCGGTCCATCATATGGATGACCTTGAAGAAGTTATTGTTAAAAATAATATTCAGGTGGCGATTCTAACGGTGCCTGCACCGCCTGCCCAGACGATAACTGATCGGATGGTGAATGCGAAAATAAAAGGAATCCTTAACTTTACACCCGCGAGGCTCACTGTGCCGTCCTCGATTCGGATTCACCATATCGATCTGGCAGTGGAATTGCAGTCATTGGTTTATTTTCTGAAAAATTATCCTGAAGAAGTGTAAAAAAAATGAGCCTTTTGCGGGCTCATTTTTTCATTTTAAAATGCTGGCCAACCATCCGTAGACCGGTGGCAAAATCAAATGTGGCAATTAAGATAAGAAAATAAGTAAAGAATCCCCAGGTTTCTTCCCGCTGGGTATTCTGGATGGCTATAAAGGTGAAAAGACATCCGAGAAGGATGTAAATAAAGCCTGAAAACAAAGGTGTGCTTCTCATGATAATCCCCCAGTACGTTAAAAACATTTCTCCAGTTAGAAAAAGCTGATAAAGCTCTGCATGTTTTCCATTTCCTTTAACCACTTTTGTATATTATCCTGATTCAGCTGAACAACCGCGACGAAGGTGTTCATCGCCACATGGGCAAAAATCGGCACGATGATCCGCTTCGTCTTGACATATAAAAACGCAAAGGTGAATCCCATTGCTGAGTATAACAGTACATGTTCAGGCTCAAAATGGGCCAGAGCAAAAATGACCGAGCTGATCAGGGCTGAAAGGAAGAAGTTGAAGCGCTTATGAAGAGAGCCAAAAATAATCTTTCTAAAGACGATTTCCTCAAGGATTGGCCCGATGACCGAACTGATTAAAATGACGATTGGCGATGCTTCAATAATCCTGATAATCTGCTGTGTATTTTCAGATCCCATTTCAATGCCAATCAGATTTTCAATACTTGCAGCAGCAGCTTGAGCAACCAGGGCCAAGAATATGCCTCCAATAGCCCAGCCCACAGAGCCTGCAACAGAAGAGGCATCCCTATCCAGTCCCCGTTTCATTTCTTTCCTTAGTAATAGAAGCGTAATGATCAGCGTGATTGTGAAACTGATTACGAGCCAGTAGGCCACTGCAAGAATCTGCATATTCTCCGGGTTCTGTCCCAGGGCATCGGCAGTCCATAATACGAGCGGAACGCCAAACAAGCTTGAAAGCTGCATGGCTATATAGGTGATTATTATAATCCAGTATTCCTTCTTCAAAGTGTATTACTCCTTAATCTGAGTGTTGGTTACAAGTCCTAAAGCCATTGTACTCTTTATAGGGAGGGGGTTTCAAATTTCAGAGATCAAAAGAGGTAAGGATATGGTTAAAATGAGGGCTGCTGAAGCATACTTAAGAGGTTGTCTATGACGAAAAATAGCGTGAAGGAGCGGATGAAATTTTTTAAAAAAATTTAAGCTTCACCCTTGCAAATAGATTTGAGATTCATTAATATAATAATTGTGTTAGCACTCATACAGAGAGAGTGCTAATAAATAAAAATATTTACATTTTATTTGAGGAGGTTGTTTCACTTGTTAAAGCCACTAGGTGATCGAATCATTATCGAGCTTGTTGAAACCGAAGAAAAAACTGCAAGCGGCATTGTACTGCCGGACACTGCTAAAGAAAAGCCTCAAGAAGGCAAAGTTGTAGCTGTGGGAACTGGCCGCGTTCTTGAAAACGGTGAGCGTGTTGCCCTTGAAGTTGCTGACGGCGACCGTATCATCTTCTCAAAATATGCTGGTACTGAAGTGAAGTACGAAGGCAAAGAATATTTAATTTTACGTGAAAATGACATTCTTGCTGTAATTGGCTAATCGCCGATCAGACGAAGATTATTAAAAGATAAAGCTAAAATTTTTGAGGAGGTTTTTATCAATGGCTAAAGAGATTAAATTTAGTGAAGAAGCCCGCCGCGCGATGCTTCGCGGTGTAGATTCCCTTGCAAATGCGGTAAAAGTAACTCTTGGACCTAAAGGACGCAACGTGGTTCTTGAGAAGAAATTCGGTTCTCCATTAATCACTAATGATGGTGTGACAATTGCAAAGGAAATCGAACTTGAAGATGCTTTCGAAAACATGGGTGCGAAGCTTGTTGCTGAAGTAGCAAGCAAAACAAACGATGTTGCCGGTGACGGTACAACAACTGCAACAGTTCTTGCTCAGGCAATGATCCGTGAAGGCCTTAAGAACGTAACTGCAGGTGCTAACCCAATGGGCATCCGCAAAGGAATTGAAAAAGCGGTTTCTACTGCTGTTGAAGAGTTAAAAGCTATTTCAAAACCTATCGAAAACAAAGAATCTATCGCACAGGTTGCTGCTATTTCTGCTGCTGACAATGAAGTTGGCCAGCTGATCGCTGAAGCAATGGAGCGCGTTGGCAACGATGGTGTTATCACAATCGAAGAATCTAAAGGTTTCACAACTGAGCTTGATGTGGTAGAAGGTATGCAATTCGACCGCGGATACGCTTCACCATACATGGTTACAGATTCTGATAAGATGGAAGCGGTTCTTGAAAACCCTTATATCTTAATCACTGATAAGAAGATCACAAGCATCCAGGAAATTCTTCCTGTACTTGAGCAGGTTGTACAGCAAGGCAAGCCTTTATTGCTTGTAGCTGAGGATGTTGAAGGTGAAGCACTAGCTACATTAGTAGTGAATAAGCTTCGTGGAACTTTCAACGCTGTAGCGGTTAAAGCTCCTGGCTTCGGTGACCGCCGTAAGGCTATGCTTGAAGACATCGCGATCCTGACTGGCGGTGAAGTAATCACTGAAGAGTTAGGCCGTGACCTTAAATCTGCTACAATCGATTCTTTAGGACGCGCTTCTAAAGTGGTTGTTACGAAAGAAAACACTACGATCGTTGAAGGTGCTGGAGACAGCGCGCAAATCGCCGGCCGTGTGAACCAAATCCGCACTCAAATGGAAGAAACAACTTCTGAATTTGACCGCGAAAAATTACAAGAGCGCCTTGCTAAGTTAGCTGGCGGTGTGGCAGTAGTTAAAGTTGGTGCTGCTACTGAAACTGAATTAAAAGAGCGCAAGCTTCGCATCGAAGACGCCCTAAACTCTACACGTGCAGCTGTAGAAGAAGGAATCGTTTCCGGTGGTGGTGTGGCACTTCTAAACGTATACAACAAAGTGGCTTCTATCCAGGCTGAAGGCGACGAAGCTACAGGTATCAACATTGTACTTCGTGCAATGGAAGAGCCTGTACGCACAATTGCACATAATGCAGGCCTTGAAGGTTCTGTAATCGTTGACCGCTTAAAGCGCGAAGAAGTTGGAACAGGCTTCAACGCTGCTACTGGCGAGTGGGTAAACATGATCGAAGCTGGTATCGTTGACCCAACGAAAGTAACTCGTTCAGCACTTCAAAACGCTGGATCTGTTGCAGCTATGTTCTTAACTACTGAAGCAGTAGTTGCTGACAAGCCAGAAGAAAATGCTGGCCCTGCAATGCCTGATATGGGCGGCATGGGTGGAATGGGCGGCATGATGTAATAAGCCGCTTCACCCCTTGATATATAAGGGTTTTTTGTAAGATAAGAGTGGATTGTTAACATTTTGTTAACATGAGGTTCTTAACGGAGGCTTCTCATGAGTTGAGCAAACTTGTGGGAAGCTTCTTTTTTCATTTCTTGCGTTACATGGAGATAGACGTTTTTGGTAATTTGATCATCGGTATGTCCGAGTCTATCCATGATTTGTTCAAGTGAGACACCCGCCTCGGCAAGAAGTGAAGTATGTGTATGTCTTAGAGAATGCGGTGTCAACTCTTGGTTAAGCCCTGAGATCCTAAGTAGCCTAGCCATTCTATTTTGTACGGTTTTAATGACAATAGGATACCCAAATTGCCGTTCCATTTTGGAAAATATAAAGTCTTTATTATGATAAGCATCACCTAACATTATTGGCCCTGGCTGGCGCAAGCTGGCCTGGGAATAATTCAACGTGGAGGCTGGGCGGGTAGTTGAATTACATAGAATTCGGTATGGTTAGGTAAGGTTTGGTCTGGTAAGGTACGGTGAGGTGAGGCTGGGTTAAAAGGTAACTGTTAACAAGCAGTCGCCTTTTTATCTATCCTTACAAATTGATTTGAAATTAGAATATAATGTTTAATTACGTTACTTACCAGAACCTT
>NZ_BCUY01000106.1 GCF_001591465.1 Cytobacillus firmus NBRC 15306 | reverse complement strand
GAGTCAACTTCGGACACAGAAAGCAGAAAAACGCAGGACTGAGTCAGAACCCTGGTCAACTTCGGACACAGAAAGCAATAAATCGTATATCTGAGTCTGAACCCACAACACATTCGGAACGAATTGTAAGATTACTAGTATCAAGCAATGGTTGACGCAGTATTTTTATGGTCTTTTTCCTGCAAAACAAATTGATCACGCCCCGCTCCAATTCCGGAAATTGTAAAGATGGCAGTTATGACCAAAAGCAAGGCCAGCGGAATGGTCCATGACTGGAATAGGTCATACAGTGAGCCGATGAGAATTGGTCCTACTGCGGCGAGAAGGTAGCCGACGGATTGCGCCATTCCTGAAAGACTGGCAGCCTGTTTCGCATTTTCAGCACGAAGGCCAATCAGGGTTAACGAATGGCTGATCGCAGCGCCCAGCCCGATCCCGATTAGAACGATACTGATGTTAGTGATGATGCCATTAACATTTAAAAGCAGACCTGTAAGGCCGGCAAAAGTGAAAATGCCGATTCCAAGAGCAATACCTTTTTGGTTAGGAAGCCGATCGGCAAGAACAGGGATAATAAAATTAACGGGAAGCCCTGAAAACTGGAGAACCGTTACCATCCATCCAGCTGCGGTGATATCCCGTCCCTGGCTATGAAGAATTTCAGGGAGCCAGGTAGTAGCGCTGAAATAGACCATTGATTGCAATCCCATAAATAGTGTGACCTGCCAGGCGATGGGTGAGGTCCACATGGAAGACTTTGGTGCAGAAACCGCAGATACTTCCGTTTTTTTCTTTCCCATTCTAAGCTGAGGAAGCCAGACAATGATGGCAATTAAGATCAGGATGACCCATGCTCCAAGTGAAAGCCTCCAGCCCAACCCGAGTCCCTCAGCAAGCGGGACACTGAACCCTGGCGCAAGTCCCGCAAAAATCCCCATTGAAAATGTATAAATTCCTGTCAGCAGGCCAACCTTTTGCGGAAATTTTTCCTTGACCATTCCCGGAAGAAGAACATTGCAAAGACCTACCCCTAATCCAATTAAAATAGTTCCTATGTACAGCGGAGGAAGCATTCCTGCAGAACGGGCCGCAATGCCGGATCCTAAAATCGTTAACCCCAAAAGAATGCTCCATTCACCGCCAAGCTTTTGGGCGATCCTCGGCACAAAAGGGGAGAGCAGTGCGAAGGCAACGAGCGTCAGAGTGGTCAGAAGACCTGCTGCACCATTGGAAATTCCTGTCTCATCCCGTATAGACCCAATCAATGGCCCGACTGATGTAATCGCTGGGCGTAAATTAAAAGCCACAAAAATAATGCCGGCCATTAGTATAAGGTTTTTTGAATCCATTTTTGCTATAGCTCTCAACTTAAGACACTCCCTAAAGGTATTTCGAACATCCTTCGTTTTACGAAAAGACAATATTCAGAATAGTATAATTGCTTTTGGGTGAAAAGTACATAGCTTTTGGGGGAATTGGTAAAAATTTTACAGGGTGTTGGGGTGAATTTAAAGAAGGTAAGTGGATATACCCTCTTACCTCTCATTCGGAGACTCTACTACTTGGAGAATCTTTGTCAGCCAATTCATATAAAATTCATTTAAGCCCTTATAATGTTCCTGTATCAGATTGGGGATGACCGCCTGGTAGTCATGCTTTACTTTGCTCTCTGCCTTCAAGTCGGAAATCCAGTTTTTTATATGTTCAGCTGCTTCGGGGACTTGGGCTGATTGAACAAACAAAAGGGCAGGATAAAGGGATCGCGGTTCTGGCATCCGCTTTTTAAAGACCTCTATGATTTCTTCCGATAGCTGCTTCTTTCCATCTTCAGTTATTTGGTAGACGGTACGGTTTGGACGGTTATTCACCTGCTCCTGCTTTTCCGCCTGGATCCACTTATGCTTTTCGAGCTTGCGGATGGCATGATACAAATTACCGTCCGTAACGGGGAATAGGTGATCCCATTTGTGTTCTAAAATGACTTTTTTCATTTCATATGGATGATATTCTTTCTCTTTTAAAAGACCGAGAATGACAATTTGGATAGACACGATTGGTAACTCCTTTTTAGACAATACCTTTGCTCTAATACAGGATATCATACCCTAATGTCATTTTAATGCAAGCAGGATTGGAATACCAAATGGAAGAGCAGGGGGAAATGCTGCTGTATCATATTCAGCGCAGCTCCTCCTATTAAACTGTCCAAACCATCACATGGCAGATGAGGGAACACACAAAAAACTGCCCCGCAGCGGGAACAGTTTTTTTGTTTGTTTATTGTGCAGAGAAACCGCCATCAATAACTAGTTCTGCACCTGTAATATAAGAAGCATCATCTGAAGCAAGGAACAAGACAGCACGTGCCACGTCATCAGCTTCACCAAGTCTTTGAAGCGGAGTGGCCTGAATTAATCTTTGCAGCACTTCACTGGATTCTGACAGGTTCTCGGTCATTGGTGTTTTAATGACGCCAGGGAAAACAGCATTAACCCTGATTCCGAATCGGCCGAACTGTGTGCTTGCCGCTCTGGAGATGGCTCTCACAGCACCTTTTGAAGCTGTGTACGTGTTTGTACCCATGCCAACCATGGCTGTGTAGCTGGAAATATTCACAACGGCACCGCTTTGCTGTTTGACCATTTGCGGCAATACATGCTTCATTCCTGCAAAAGGCCCGAAACCATTGATGCGCATCATAAGATCCCAGTCTTCAATTGTCACATCATCCATATGTTTCTCGCTAGATATGCCGGCATTATTAATTAATACATCGATTCTTCCATGATCAGCAACGATTTCATCCACTGCATTTTTCCAATCATCCTCTGACATGACATTCAGCAATTTGCCTTCCACTGCATCATTTTGGCTGACAACGTTCAGGAGCTCTTTATTAATATCCGCTGCAATAACATATGCGCCTTCACCGACTAAAAGCTCAGTCATGCGTTTTCCCATTCCTAATGCTCCGCCAGTAACCAAAACAATTTTTTTATCGAATTTACCCATGATATTTTCCCCCCTTGATCTATCTTTTTAAAATGCCTATTCAAATATATTGTAATCAATAATATACTTTGTGCAAAGTAATTTGTTTTGGAAAAAAGTTTAAAGGTAATAATGATTAAAAAAACGGATGACCGCTTTTTTAGTGAAAAAAAAATTCTTTTAAATTCTTCAAAAATTAGTTGTAAAATGCAACTTTATTAACTATACTATAACCAAGAGGTGAAAAAAATGGAAAATCTTCGCAGTTTGTTTCAAGTAATGACTCGCCGTTTCGGCTTACTCAATAAAAATTGCTGCAGTGTCGGCGGGTGCGATATTTCCCTCATTCAAAGCCATATTCTTTATGAGATTGACAATCAGCATAACCCGTCCATGCAGCAGATTGCAGATTCGCTAGGGACGGATATTACAACTTTCAGCAGGCAGGTTCAATCTTTAATGAAAATGAACTTAGTTAAGAAAACGCCGGATCCTGCTGATAAGAGAATCAGTATTCTTTCGCTGACTGCTGAAGGAAAATATATTGCAGGTTCAATAGACCAGCAGATGAATGCATTTTTACAAGAAGTTTTTTCACAAATGAATGAGTTTGAAAAAGAAACAGTCATCCGTTCCATTCATTTGTTAAATAATGCAATGTCAAAATCCAGTGCATGCTGTAAGCCATTTCAGGGGTAAATGCCTCTGGAGTAAATACTTGTATTTTGCAAGTAAAATTAATTGGAGAAAAGAGGAGAAAGCATGACTAATCAGAATGATCTTGTAATAGGATGCTGCACGCCTAAGAAAAACGAAATAGAAAAGAGTTCACAAAACAATGGGAAAGCAAGAGCGCTGCCTGTAGCAATAATTGGCGCCGGACCGGTGGGATTGGCAGCTGCTGCACACCTGGCAAGCAGGGGGCAATCATTTATTTTGCTCGAGGCGGGGAAGCAAGCGGGAGCCAATATCAAAAGCTGGGGACATATTCGTTTATTCTCACCATGGCGGTACAATATTGACAAAGCTGCTGCCAGTTTATTAAGCGCAAATGGCTGGGTACAGCCGCAAATGGAAGCACTGCCTACCGGGGAGGAACTTGTTGAACACTATCTAAAGCCACTGTCCAGTTTACCTGAAATAAAGCCTTTCATTCATCTGAATACGAAGGTTTTGTCAGTCGGCAGAAAAGATACCGATAAAATGAAAACGGCAAACGGGGACGAAATTCCTTTTGTTATTCATGCTGAGCAGAATGGAGAGTACAAAACATTCGAATCGAGAGCAGTCATTGATGCTGCAGGTACCTGGGGTAATCCAAATCCGGCTTCATCAAGCGGAATTTGGCTGGCTGATGAGAGGGAACTGAAGGAAAAGATATTTTATGGAATACCCGATGTATTAGGGAGTGAGCAACAGCGCTATCGAAATAAGCGAGTTGCAGTTGTGGGCGGAGGCCATTCAGCGATCAATGCCTTGCTGGATTTAGCGGCTTTGAAAGAGTCCTGCCCCGAAACGGAGATTCTATGGATTATGAGAAGAAATCAGGTTGAGGATGCTTACGGAGGAGAAGAAAAAGATGCACTTGAAGCAAGGGGCCGCCTCGGAAGCAAGATCCATCAATTGGTTGATAACGGGCAAGTGGAGGCTTTTACTCCATTTCGTATCCAGCTGGTCAAAGAGTCGGAAACGGGAATCGAGTTAATAGGCAGCCAAAACGGGAAGCAGATTAGCCTGGATGGAATCGATGAAATGATTGTTAATACAGGAAACCGTCCTGATTTTTCAATCATAAGTGAACTTCGGACTTCCATTGATTCTGCAACTGAAAGTGCAGGTTCATTGGCACCATTAATTGATCCTAATATTCATAGCTGCGGTACGGTTCGTCCCCATGGAGAAAAGGAATTAAGTCAGCCTGAGAAGAACTTTTATATTGTGGGTTCCAAAAGCTATGGCCGTGCTCCAACCTTCTTGATGGCGACAGGCTATGAGCAGGTTAGGTCTGTGGCTGCTTATTTGAGCGGTGATTTCGCTGCTGCAGAAAAAGTGGAGCTGGATTTGCCGGAAACGGGTGTATGCAGCGTTAATTTAAAAAGTTCAATTGAAGAGCCTGCATCTTCCTGCTGCAATTGATTAGCTGCCCCTTAAAATGTAATTGAATAGGTGATAATTATGACCATAAATCATGCTGGAGCTCTCAAAAAAGAATATTTTATTTCCTATATGAAATTAATCATGAATGCTTTTGGGTGTTCTGTTGAGGAAGCAAAAGATACAACATTTGAAAGGCTGTTTCGATTGCGGGAAAGTGAAATGGGCCAGGAGACGTATATACAATTTATTTTGGCTTATCAGGAATTGCTGAATCATTCGAATTAAAGGAGAGAATGACATATGGCGGCTATTAAAAATTATTTATCTGAAAAGCCTATAATAATAGTCGCCATTGTCACAGCTTTAAGCCTTTTAGGTGATTCCATGCTGTATATTGCCTTGCCTATTTATTGGGAAAGTGCAGGCCTGGACTCCCTTTGGCAAGTAGGTGTGCTCCTATCAATAAACCGCTTTATACGATTGCCATTTAATCCATTTGCAGGCTGGATGTACAAACATATTTCATTAAAGTCCGGCCTTATTATTGCTGTCCTGTTAGGCGGGATCACAACGGTAGGCTACGGAATTTTCAAAGGGTTTGCGGCATGGGTGATCCTTCGTGCTTTATGGGGGATTGCCTGGTCATTTTTTCGGATCGGAGGATTGTCGCTTGTTGCTGTTTATGCTGAAAACAACAAGCGTGGAAGTTCTATGGGCTTATTTAACGGGCTCTACCGAACAGGAAGCCTGGCAGGAATGCTGGTTGGAGGCTTGCTCATTCCAATTCTAGGCTTGAGCACCGTATCAATTGCATTTGGGTTATTGTCCCTTTTGGGGCTTCCTCTAATGCTGAGTTCTAAAATTAATCAAGTTGAGGAGACACCCGGTAGGATTGATAAGAGGGCTGAAGAGAAACCTTTCATTGGCAGGACCGTTTATAAAGCAGCGATTATTGTTTCAGGCTTTCTCGTTGCCATGTTATATCAGGGAATAGTGACATCCACAATGAGCTCCTTGATTGAACACTTTTACGGAGAGAGTATATCAATATGGAATGTGATTGTCAGTGTTACTTTTTTATCAGGCATCATCCAGGCGGTAAGGTGGACATGGGAACCTTTTCTGGGAAAAACAGTGGGGCACTGGTCTGATGTGGCTCAGGGGAGGCTGCCGATTTTTATTGTTTCATTGATTTCATCAGCATTACTCTTTGGAATCGTATCCATTAGACTTCCATTAGGGCTGTGGATAGCTGTTACTCTTTTAGTGATGGCCGGAGCTACTATTTTATCAACCATTTTGGACACGATTGCCCTGGACACAGCAAAAACTGCAAACGTGGTTACTTTCCTTACGATATACTCCATCTCTCAAGATGTGGGGGCAGCTTTAGGGCCGGCAATTAGTTACATATTAATCCAATTAGAGGCTGGTTTTACCATTTTATATTGGGGCGGTTCGATCATACTGCTTACCTTAGCCGTGATTTGGACAGTTTTAGCAAAGAGGTTAACCACATTTATAAAAAAAGAAATCTATGAAACTTATTAGCGGGGGAACTCCAATGATCAGTGAGACTGTTGTTCGTTTAGCGAAGAAGACAGATTTGGAAAAGATTATGGAAATTTATAATCAGGGAATAGAAGATCGCATCGCTACATTGGAAACAGAGGCAAAAGATTTTTCCTATATGACAAAATGGTTTGAACAGCATCAAGGGCGATATTGTGTGCTTGCTGCAGAAAAAGGGGACCGCGTGATAGGATGGGCTTCCCTAAATCCATACAGTAACCGCTGTGCTTATGATGGAGTGGCAGATATCTCAGTCTATATCGCAAGAGAGTTCAGAGGCAAGGGGGCAGGGGGGAATCTTCTTTCTGCACTCGAAAAGAAAGCAAGAGAAAACAAGTTCCATAAGCTCGTTTTGTTTACTTTCCCATTTAATGGCCTGGGACAGAGTCTTTATAAGAAAAAGGGGTTTCGTGAAGTCGGTATATTTCAAAACCAGGGCGTGCTGGACGGGAAATTTGTGGACGTGATGGCGATGGAAAAACTTCTGTAAATATTGTGTTTGCGGCTAAATTTTTAGCCGTTTTTTGTTTGGCTGCGTTTATGACTCACCCAAAAATAGTCCTCATAGTTTCCCTAAATAAGAAAAAACCATTTGCTTATATAAGCAAATCATTATATATTAATATGTGCAAAGCGGAGGTGATGAGATCATGATAGAATCCACAGTTGAAATCGGCAAGGCAGCATCCATTTTAAAATTATTAGGCGATAAAACACGGCTCACAATGGTAAAGCTATTAAATAACCATGATTGCTGTGTATGTGAGTTTGTGGAGATTTTTAAAATGAGCCAGCCAGCCATTAGCCAGCATCTTCGGAAACTAAAAGATGCAGGTGTGGTCAGGGAAAACAGAAGAGGTCAGTGGATTATTTATTCATTGAATCAGGAAAGTGACTATTACCCGCTGGTTCAGAATGTGCTTGATCACCTTCCAAGCCAGGATTATTTATTAGAAAAATTGGAAGAGCAGGGATTGCGAATTTCCTGTGAGTAAGAGGGGGGAACACATTGACACAAGTAATTTTAGCATCGGTGATTTTCTTAGTCACCCTCATATTAGTCATTTGGCAGCCAAAAGGTCTGTCCATTGGCTGGTCCGCATGCGGCGGAGCCATCCTTGCCTTAATAGCCGGTGTGGTGGATTTCAATGATGTCCTAGATGTTACATCCATTGTCTGGAATGCCACATTAACCTTTATTGCCATCATCATTATATCGCTTATTTTAGATGAAATCGGGTTTTTCGAATGGTCCGCTTTACATATGGCAAGAGCGGCAAAGGGCAGCGGAGTGAAGATGTTCATTTATGTTTCCATTTTGGGAGCGGTTGTCGCAGCATTCTTTGCGAATGATGGAGCGGCACTCATTCTCACGCCAATTGTCCTTGCGATGGTACGAAACCTTCAATTTGAAGAAAAATTGGTTTTTCCGTTTATTATCGCAAGCGGATTTATTGCAGATACAACGTCCCTGCCATTGGTTGTCAGCAACCTGGTCAACATCGTTTCCGCTGATTTCTTTGGCATCGGCTTTGTGGAATATGCGTCCCGCATGATTATTCCGAACTTCTTTTCACTGGGTGCCAGCATTTTGGTTTTATTCTTATACTTTAGAAAAAGCATACCAAAGAATTATGATTTATCTCATTTGAAAAAACCAGCAGAAGCAGTTAAAGACAGCAAAATGTTCCGATTGTCTTGGCTTGTTTTAGGCATCTTATTAATAGGCTATTTTGCCAGTGAGTGGATTGGTGTCCCAGTCTCATTTATCGCAGGCATTGTAACGGTGTTCTTTCTGATCATGGCGCGAAGAAGCCCGGCCGTGAATACGCGCACTGTCATCAAGGGTGCACCATGGGCTATCGTTTTCTTTTCGATAGGCATGTATGTAGTGGTTTACGGACTTCGAAATGCGGGTCTTACAAATGTATTGGCTGATTTAATTCAAATGACAGCTGACCAGGGACTATTTGCAGCAACGATAGGAATGGGATTCATTGCGGCCATCCTTTCTTCTGTCATGAACAATATGCCAACCGTGATGATTGACGCTCTGGCCATTGCTGAAACTGGTACAAGTGGAATCATCCGTGAAGCCCTTATCTATGCGAACGTGATTGGATCGGATCTCGGCCCGAAAATTACGCCGATTGGGTCCCTCGCAACTTTGCTGTGGCTTCATGTCTTGTCCCTGAAGGGAGTAAAAATCTCATGGGGAACGTACTTTAAAACAGGGATCATCTTAACGATTCCAACACTGTTCATTACATTAACCGGATTGTACATTTGGCTAATGATTATCTAAAAAGGAGAATCACAGCATGACTAAAAAAACGATCTACTTCCTATGCACAGGCAACTCATGCCGCAGCCAGATGGCTGAAGGATGGGCAAAACAGCATTTAGGTGAAGAATGGAATGTTTATAGTGCCGGGATTGAAGCACATGGCTTGAATCCGAACGCTGTAAAAGCAATGAATGAAGCTGGAATTGACATCTCAAACCAGACTTCTGATATCATTGATCCGGAAATACTCAATAATGCAGATTTGGTTGTAACGCTTTGCGGTGATGCAGCGGATAAATGCCCAATGACACCTCCTCATGTAAAGCGCGAGCATTGGGGATTTGATGACCCTGCGAAAGCAGAAGGAACAGAAGAAGAAAAATGGGCTTTCTTCCAGCGTGTCCGGGATGAAATCGGCGGGCGGATTAAAACATTTGCCGAAACTGGAAAGTAAATAATATACTTAAAAACATCCAAGGGGAGGGAACAGGCATGAAAATCACAGACAATGCGCGTGATGAATTGAAAAAAATGCTGGAAGAACAAAATGCCGGCAGCGTCCGCATCTTTTTTGACGGCTATGGCTGAGGACAGCCAAGAATAGGACTGGCTCTGGATGAGCCGGAAGCAGATGATATTATTGTCACAATCAATGAAATCAAAGTAGCAATCGACCCGATTATTGAACCAAACACCGAGGGTCTTGTATTAGAGCGAAGCGGAAACGGAAGCGGGATCTCGATGATCGGGAATACTGGAAGATGCTGTTAGGAAAGGGCCTTTTGGGCCCTTTTTAATTTTGATCAAGTCCATGCTCCTTATAATTTACTGTTCCGATGTTTTCTCAGTTAAAAAGGTAATCGCCACAAAGAGTGCAAAGGCAAGCAATAGCAGGGTTCCGCCGACGATAAAGAAGACCAGAACAAAGGTATCTCCTAAATTAAACGGATTTAAAGTATACATCCACATGCCGATTGTCAGACCAAGTGCTCCTGCCATTCCAAGGATGCTGTGAATGGATACGAGTTTTTTATATTTTACGCGGTAGACTTTATAAAAGATTCCCCATGCGAAGACGGAAAGCCATCCTACCAGCAGGATGTGGGCATGAATGGGCCTTAACGAATAATCCATCTGCCCGGACATATGCGAACCAAGGTAGGTTCCGATAATGCCAAAGATAGCTGCAAACCTTATTAATCTAATACTCCATTTTTGTTCCATAATGTTTATTCCTCCCGTTGTTTCTCCCTGAAAAATGTAATGGTAAAGGTGGTGCCTTCGCCAGCCTTGCTGTCTGCCTTGATTTCCCCATTATGCAGCTCAATGATTTGTTTTACAATCGATAGCCCGAGTCCTGTGCCATCTTTTTTCCTGGCTGAGTCCACCCGGTAAAAGCGCTCGAAAATCTGACTGATGGCATCCTCTGATATTCCAATCCCGGTGTCTTGAAAAATAACTTCAATCGCTGTTTGGGTTTGAGACAGGCTGATCAGAATGCTGCCGCCATGTGAGTTATATTTTATCGCATTTGTCAGCAGGTTGTCCCAGATATTCACCAAAAG
>NZ_BCUY01000105.1 GCF_001591465.1 Cytobacillus firmus NBRC 15306 | reverse complement strand
TAGAGGGAGCAATTGTTTTGCAATTGCTCCTTTACATATAAAAGGGAGAAGTGGCACATGGAGAATGAAAGGATCACTAAGCGGGCTATCGCTTCTATCAGGAAAGTGAAATTGCAGAAACATAGCCCCATTCATGCAGCAGGTCCTGTAATAGAACCGGGTAATTGGGAGAAGTATGACCCATTTCTGCTGATGATGGAAGATAAATTTCAAAAGGGAGCGTTTGACGTTCATCCCCATCGCGGTATTGAGACGGTAACTTATGTCATTGAAGGGGCCATTGAACACTATGACAGTCATTCCGGTGAGGGCGGCGTGTTAGGGCCTGGTGATGTTCAATGGATGACAGCAGGCAGCGGTGTCGTTCATAACGAAGTGCCATCAGAAGGAATAACTGCCCATTCGCTGCAGCTGTGGATCAATCTTCCACGGGAGAAGAAAATGACAGCACCAAGATACCAAAACCTTAAAGGCAGTGAAGTACCTGTCCGGAAAGAAGAGGGAGCTGTTATTAAAGTCTTCTCTGGTTCCTCAAAAGGGGTTGTATCTCCAACTTTAAATCATGTGCCTGTCACAATGGTTGAAGTAAGAATGGCAAAAGGCGCTAAAGTTTCACAGGACCTGCCTGGCAGCTACAAAGGCTTTATTTATATTCTAGAGGGCAGCGGGGTTTTTGGAGAAAATGAAGTTCAAGGGGCCAATGGCCAGGTTCTTGAATTGGGAGATGGCGGGAACGCTGAAAGCGAAATAGCCGTAAAAGCCGAAGAGACTTTGCGCTTTCTGCTATATGCAGGAGAGCCAGTCAAAGAACAGGTTGTGGCCCGTGGACCGTTTGTCATGAATACTGAAGAAGAAATACGGACCGCATATAAGGAATATATGAATGGTACCTTTTTAAAATAAGATTATGGGTGAAGAGCAATCATATGGTTGCTCTTTATTGTTGTTGAGGTATGCTTTCAGAAGGAAATTACCTGTTTTTAGAGAAATACTAATCAAATCCAAATAAGGAGCTGGGTTTATTATGTACGAAGTAAAAACAAAAAAGAACGATAACAGTGTAATTGAATTTATTGAAAAAGTTGAGAGCCCTAAAAAGAAGGAGGATGCATATAAGCTGCTTGATATCTTTACTGACACTACCGGTTATCAGGCAAAAATGTGGGGACCAAGCATTATTGGCTTTGGTTCGTATCATTATAAATATGCAAGTGGTCATGAAGGGGATGCACCACTTGTTGGCTTTTCGCCGAGAAAGGCAAAAATCAGCCTATATTTTGCGCAAGGGGATAAAAAAAGAGATGAATTACTTGAAAGGTTTGGGAAACATACAACCGGAAAAGCTTGCGTTTACATAAATAAGATTTCAGATATCGATGCAGAAGTGTTAAAGGAATTAATTATTCAATCAATTGACTTTTTAAGGGAGACTTACCCGGAGTAAGAGAAGTCCAGCCTTTCTTAAACACCCTTTGAGCAAGACCCATACGGGAGTATTCTAGTATTATTTTCCAGGTTACTTCACCTTCAGAAACTTTTCAAATTAGAACGTGTCTGGGATTGAACCTTCGCAGCACTAAAAAGCGAAGGTTTTTTCTTTTATTATGCACATTTTCCTCAATTCATCTTATAATATTGAAGAAAAAATAATAGAATAGTCCTTTTTTATTGCTTTTGGTTTGGGTTGGAGATAAAATGTTTACCAAAGTAAACTTTTTAAGTTAGGCGCATATACTTATAGTAATTTGGCATATATATTTTTTTAACGCAAAAGTTGCCCTGGAGAAACTTTTTGGCAATAGAGAAAAAGGAGAGAGTGAAATGTCGCAGGAAGTATTATTTGCATTAGGTCTTACTTTGTTTGCCGGCTTAGCGACAGGTATTGGCAGTTTAATGGCTTTTTTTACTTCTAGAACGAATACGAAGTTTTTATCATTGGCACTTGGCTTTTCCGCTGGTGTGATGATTTATGTCTCCATGATTGAAATCTTTGTAAAAGCCAAAGATGCACTTGTAGGAGCATTAGGTCAAGTAAGCGGCAACTGGGCAACTGTTGGAGGTTTTTTTTGGGGGCATTCTCCTTATTGCATTAATTGACCGGTTTATTCCTAAAAAGGATAATCCCCATGAAGTGAGAACAGTTGAAGAAATGAATGATTCCGGCAATATCGTCAAGGATCCGGCCCTCTTAAAAATGGGGACCTTTGCGGCATTGGCGATTGCGATTCATAACTTCCCGGAAGGAATTGCAACATTTACTTCTGCACTCCAGGATCCTTCGCTTGGTATCGCCATTGCGGCGGCCATTGCCATTCACAATATACCAGAGGGAATCGCTGTCTCAGTTCCTGTCTATTATGCCACAGGAAGCAAGAAGAAGGCTTTTAAGCTCTCTTTTTTATCAGGGCTTTCAGAGCCGATTGGCGCAATAGTGGCCTACTTGATTTTAATGCCATATTTAAACGATGTCATGTTTGGTGTCATTTTTGCCGCAGTTGCCGGAATAATGGTGTTCATTTCTCTTGATGAATTATTGCCGGCTGCCAAGAAGTATGACGAAGCCCATACCTCCATTTATGGTCTTGTGGCAGGGATGGCCGTCATGGCGCTCAGTTTACTGCTGTTTATATAACAAAAAAGCAGTCTCCCGCACTGGTGCATGTGTGAAGGAGACTGCTTTTTTTATTAGTGCGCTGTACCTTTATCAAAATTGCTGCCGCTGACATCTGCAATATTTTCAATAGCCACTAATGCTCCAGGGTCAATTTCTTCCACAATGGAACGGAGCGTTGATAGTTCAATCCTTGTTACGATGGTATAAATGATCTTTTTGGGCTCTCCAGTAAAAACACCCTGGCCCTGAATATAGGTCATTCCCCACCCCAATTGCTTTAGGAGCTCGGCTGAGATTTCTTCAGGCATATCAGAAATGATCGTAACCGACTTCAGCTCTTCCATACCTTCCACAACAATATCAATCATTTTGTAAGCAATATAATAGGTGATAATGGAGTACATGGCTGTTTCCCAGCTGAAAACGAGAAAAGCTGCAAGAATAAAGATAAATACGTTGACAATCATGATAAATTGACCGACAGATACCGGACGCTTCTTGCTGACCAGGATGGCGATAATCTCTGAACCATCCAAAGCTCCGCCAGTTCTGATTACAAGGCCAACCCCTGTTCCCAGAATGACTGCTCCAATGACTGTTGCCAGAAATAAATCATCTGTAACAGGCTCAAAATGATGGAGATATGCGGTACTTGCGGATAAAACAATTACTCCGAATAAGGTATGGATCGTGAATTTCAATCCTATTTTGCGGTAGCCAATATAGAGAAATGGCAGGTTTAGAATAATTAAAAATAGACTCATGGTCATCCCGGTCAGCTCTGCAGCAATTATGGAAAGACCGATAACACCGCCATCAAGAATGCTGTTGGGAACGAGGAAAAACTCAAGTCCTGCTGCTGCAATCATCGCACCTATCGTGATCATGATGAGCTGTTTTACCTCTTTTAAAACCCGCTTTTTCTTCGTCATTGCCATATGATCAAGCCCCTCTTTATAATATACTTACATATTATAGCACTTATCAGGGTGAATTTTTAAGTAAGAATAACTTTGGCTTCCTTAGAGGGAATAAAAGCACAGATGTTGAATGTAATTAAACGGATTTACTAAAAGCGGGGCTGATATATGGCAGCTGAGTGATTTGGGGCGGAAAGAAAAAAATTAAAGCATTGAAAAAGAGCAGGGGCAGCTCTTTTTCTATTCCTTCAAAAGCTGTTTTTATTCTGCGCCAATTTTTTTCGGTCTTTTGTACCGGGCGGCTTTTCCTTCCAATGATGTTTGATCATAATGTCTGCACCTGTCTTCGCATATTTGGCAATTACAATGGATAAACGTTCATAATTTAAGGCCAGGTCGCTGCGCTGGCTCGCAGCTGCAGCCGTAGCATAATTTCCGGTTCCCGCTGCACTGATTAAACTCATATGACAATGCTTCATAAAATAGCAAAACCCCTGCACTTTTGCAGGGGTTATTCTTTACTGATTTTCGATACATTCACCCGGCCTGAAAAGAACACGGCACCGCCGCCCATATCGGAAAGACGGTCCGGTGTCAGAGAATTGACCAGATGTTTGGTTCCCGGGATATCTGCCCATATCCCCTGTGAAACTGCCGTACCAGGAAGGACAAGTTCTCCAACAGCCGCTTTGAGTTCGCATTCTCCTCGCTTATTCCAAACGCGGACTATCTCTCCATCATCAATTCCAGTATCCTTTGCATCCTTACTATTCAAGTGAAGGCGGGCCTCCTTCTCCATGCGTGCATGTTTTTCATTATTTGAAAAGGTAGAGTTTAAAAAGTTATGATTGGGTGCAGGCACAAATAGAAACGGGAATTTGTCGTCTTCCTTCAGCGGTATATATGTAGGCAGAGGAGGATATCCATCATCTTTCATTCTCTGCGAGTATAATTCAATTTTTCCGCTTGACGTGGGCAGCCTGCCGGGAAACAGCGGTTTTACCTTCGCTTTGATATACTTGTTATTCTTCAGGGATTCAGCATTGATTTCCTCAATGAAAGGGTTAGCTGGAAAATCTAATGCGGCATCAATCATTTCTTCTTCCGTTTCTTTGAATACGGCATCATGATAGCCCATTCCTTCAGCAAGAAGCCGAAACACTTCGACATTGGATTTTGACTCGCCGTATGGTTCAATGACTGGCTCCTGAATCTGCATGTAGTGATGCCAATAGGATGAATATATGTCCGTATTCTCAAAAGAAGAAGCCGCCGGAAGCACAATATCAGCATATTTGGCCGTTTCGGTTAAGAACAGATCGTGGACCACAAGGAAAAAATCCTCTCTCTGCAGCCCTTGACGGACTTTATTTCCTTCCGGTGCCACAACAGCAGGGTTGGTTCCATAGACATACATAGATTTAATCGGTTTTTCCAGTTCAAGCAATGCAGAACCGATCCGATTCATATTAATGATGCGTGTATTCTTTTTGCGGAGTAGATCAGGCCTTTGAAGGGCTCCAGTATTAAAAGCAAGATAGCTTGAGTTTCCCTTGATGGCACCGCCGCCCTTTAAGAGCCATTGTCCTGTAATGGCAGGAAGACATGAGATGGTGCGGATGCACATTCCGCCATTGTCATGATGCTGTGGACCGTTGCCGATTCTGATAAAAGCGGGGGAAGTCTCTCCATACATACGGGCTAATTTGATAATATCCTCTTTCGGCACACCTGTTATGCCGGCTGCTGTTTCAGGGTCATATTGCTTCACATGTTCGCGAAGTTCCTGATAGCCAACCGTAAACTCCTCCAGAAAGGATTCATCCACTAAATTTTCCGCAAACAGAACATGCATGATGCTAAGTGCCAGAGCGGTATCAGTGCCGGGTGTAATGGGTATAAACCAGTCGGCCATTTTCCCGGTCTGGTTTTTATGGACGTCAATTACAACGATTTTCGCACCACTTTTTCTTGCTTTTTGTGCGAGAATCATTTGATGCATGTTCGTGCTGACTGCATTAATGCCCCATAGAATAATGAGCTTTGAATGGATGGTATCCTCCGGATCTATTCCCAAGCTCCCGCCCATTGTATACGTATATCCAGCTGTACCGGCAGATTGACAAATCGTCCTGTCAAGGCGTGATGCTCCAAGTTTATGGAAGAAACGGCGGTCCATTCCTTCTGCGTTTAATCTGCCCATATTTCCGTAGAAGCTATATGGCAGGATGCTTTCAGGGCCATTATTGACAATTAGGTCCTTCCATCTGGAGGTGATTGTGTCTATCGCCTCTTTCCACCCAATCCGTTCAAAATGACCATCACCTTTGGTGCCAGTACGCTTCATTGGATATTTTAGGCGATTCTTATCATAGATTCTTGAAGGCATGCTGCGGACCTTATTGCATATATTCCCCTGTGTTACGGGGTGATTGGGATCTCCTTCAATTTTTACGATTCTTCCTTCTTTTTTATGAATGAGAAGGCCGCATTGATCGGGGCAATCCAGGGAGCAAACGGATGGGAAAACACCATTTAAGGTTTTGCTGTAAGAGTTCATGTCCACATACTCCTTCATCATAGTATTTCGATCATAACATAAAATTCAGATTATTTGGTGGGTGTCTGGGGGCATACAGCAAATTTCTATAATGAAACACCAAGCCTCATATTAGAAATTATTCTTTGTAATAAATTTTATAAAATAGGTTGGTAGATTCAGAATACATCCGGGCAGGTGAACAGGGAAATGGCGCTAAAAATTGCGATTGCAGATGATCATAAGCTCTTCAGAGAAGGGGTCAAACGGATACTGGAAATGGAAGAGGACCTTGAAGCAGCTGCTGAAGGAGAAGATGGCCGTGATGCTCTCATAATTGATAAGAATTATAAGCCTGACGTCATGATTATGGATATCGACATGCCAAATATGAATGGCATCAAAGCAACGGATAAGCTGAATGAAAACCAAAGCAAAAAGCAAAGTTATTATTTTATCTTTTTATGATGATGAGAATTATGTCACGAGGGTGCCTGGATAAAGAGATGATCTATCACTATGAAAAGCAGGATGAGCCATACACAAAAGGAGACGCCTTCAAGCTGAGGTGCTTTTTATTTATTTTTTAAAACATGTTGATTTTGATAATCATTATCAATTAAAATGAAGATGGGTGATAATCATACATAGTTTTAATTTTAAGGAGGCGAGGAGTTGATCAAAAACCCTCAATTATCCGTCCGCACAATGACTGACCAGAATTTAACGGACTTTATCCGGTGTCCTTATAAATTTTATTACGCACATATAGAAAAGAAAAAACATCCTCTTGGCTGGCGTCAGGCCATTCAGCATATAATCAATAAAGTTGTTTCATCCTATTATCAGCTGCCGCAAAGCTATCGGACCCCTGCATACGTTCTGATGCTGATCGATCAATATTGGGGAAGGCTGGAGCTGCGTATGTTTGATTCCCAGCTTCAATATTATATGGCTGCAGCGGCTATAACTGATGGTTTAATGAGAAACTTAAGCAGTGAATCTGAAATAGCACAGCCGCTGTTTTTGTATGAAAACTTCAGAATGAATCTTAAAGAGCTGAATGCAGATCTTTCTTTAACTTTTGATGTCGCGGAATGGCAGCAGGATTCTTTTATAGTGAAGAAATTCCTGGTAGATGCTGATGAGCAAATGCTTGAGCTTTATTGTCACTTAACAGTGGTTTTTTCAGAAAAGGTATTTGGAATAAGTCCGGCCAGAATTGAGGTCGTGACATTAATGGATGGTGAGAGGCATGTATTCAATCCAAATAAAGAGAGCCTTGAAGAGGGATTAAACTATCTGCAGATGATGAAGACGCTTCTTGAAGACACAAAGCAGTTTTCGGGTTTGTACAATATGAATGAGTGTCCAGCCTGTCCTTTTCAGGGAGTCTGTGACAGGGATGAAAAGAATGAGAGAAAACCAAAATACTTATCTTAAAAAAGGCGCCTGGGGAAAACCAGGCGCTTTTGTTGTTTATGAATATGCAGAACCGATTTAGGGTGAATGTATTTCCATTGCTTTTAATTGAATTTCCCGCTAAAGTTTTTACAGGGATGTTAGATAGAAAGGTTGAGATTCTTCTTTGAATATACTAATTACAGGTGCAAACGGTTTTTTAGGGAAAAAGCTTTCATTAAAGCTTTTGGAACAGGGGCATGAACTTTATTTATTAGTCAGGAGCAGAAAGCGGCTGGATGCCTTCATGCAAGGAGAAGGAAGCGATTTTTCCAGACAGATTCATATATTGGAAGGCGATGTTACAGAAGAACATCTTGGATTAAATAGAGAACTTATGAATTCATTAAAAGGAAAGATGGATGCCTTATACCATAGTGCAGCACTTCTATCATTTGATGAAAACGATCGGGATAAGACTTATAAAGTGAATGTGGGAGGAACAGAAAATGTTCTGAATCTTGCTTTAGAAATAAATTGTCCAAAAGTTTTATATATCAGTACCGCCTATACGGTTGGGACAGAGACTCTGGGGGCGGAGGCTCTTTACTCTGTGGACAGGCGTTTTGTAAATCCCTATGAAGCTTCCAAATGCGAGGCAGAACACCTCGTATATACCTTCCGGGATAAACTGGATATTGTTATTCTCCGTCCCGGTATTATCATCGGTGATTCCAGAACAGGTGAAGCTGATACAAACTTCGGCTTATATGGATTTCTAAAAGGCATCAAGATCTTAAAAAAACGGGCCATGCGAAGACAAGACGTCCAAACCTGCAGAATCTATTTGGATCATGAAGTTGCCCAGAATTTTGTGCCGGTGAATTATGTTATAGATACACTGGATGCCGCCCTGATTCATGCAGAAAATGGCGGGATTTTTAACATTACAAACCCTAACCCGCCTCTGCAATCAGATATATATGAAATAGTAAGAGAGGTACTGGATTTTCCGCAATTGGAGATGTGTGTCCCAGTATCATCTGCAGAAATGACAAGTGAGGAAAAGGCTTTTCATAATTCAATGAGCATTTTCCACAGTTATTTCCAGCGGACCATTGATTTTCCATCAGACAATACGGAAAGGATGCTTGCAGATGCAGGAGTTCACATGCTGCAAATGGACCGTGATGTATTAACAAGAATAATAGCAGGATATTTGCTCGATGAAGCGGGTATACCTTCCTGACGAAAGAAAGACCGGGGATTGAATTCCCGGTCTTCCTTTATCATTCATGTCTGTTCCCCGTCTTTTTGGGCACCTGCTTCAAGGGGGGCTTTTAAAAGCTTCCTGTGCTTAATTTCCATAGTCTGAATTTGATTCAATTCCTCAATTAAGTCATGGATGGAGAGAACCTCATATAGAATGGCTGTTTCAGGCTGGACATGGTGGTGTGTGCGCGGTTTTAAGCCCCCCGCAGGGTTCAGCTGTTTTTGGTCAATAAACCACTGTGTTACCTCGCTGATTTTTTTATGATGGCTTTCTGTAATAAGAAAGACCGGGTCATATAGGCTGTTTTTTATATCCTCAAGAACAGCAGCGGCAGCCTTTTTCCTGTCTTCCTCCAGCTCCAGAAGGCCAGTTGGCAGAAAGATCAAGTTCCCCACGTGATAGGTAATCTGCCTTAAAATAGTCAATTTTTTATATTCATAATGAAAGTCGCGCATGTCTTCACGGCTAAATCGGTGATACCTATATTCAGCTTTTTGATAATGGCATAAAGTTTCCGTTTTATCGATATCTTTAATAAGTCTTTGAAAATCAGAACGGACAGTGCCGTCAGATCCCTGTGATTTGAAAATTTCAAGTCCTCTTTTATGTAAAATGTCACCGGATCGTCTGTAAAGGGCATGTATGTTTTTTATGATGGATGTTGAGTAATTGGGCGGCATGACAAAAAAGTTAACTGCTGTGGAAACGACAATTCCGGTAGTGGTAGTCCCCAATCGAATGAAAAAAGAGGACAGATAATGGTCCTGTACCGTTGATATCATAGCGACACCTGTTAATGTAGCCACCAGCATCCCATCATGAAGCTTCAGCTTATGGCAGACTATGATTGTCGCAAGCGAAACGGCAGCATAACTGTATGGGCTGTCCCCGAAAATGAACGTAAATAATACAGCAAAGCCCGCACCAATGGCTGCCGCAGGAAATCTGACATATGCTTTCCGAATGGAGTCCGCAACAGTAGGTTCAATCGTTACGATGGCCGTAATCACAGCAAACATGGCTGGCCAATTCAGCATATGGCATATAAAGGCTGTTATAAAAACAGCCAGTCCGGTTTTGGCAATTCTTCCGCCAATAAATGTAAATGGAATAGTCTGTTTCATAAAAAAACCTTCTTTAGATCTTTGGCGTTAATTTTATTAATATCTTAGTGCAACTCTTCCATAAGAGCAAATGCAAATCTTCTGATAAAAAAGAATATCCCGGTGACATAATCAGATAGTATGATAAAATAAACAACTATAAAGTGTAGATAATGAAAATATATAAAATTTTAACAAAGGGGAAGGGTGAGATTAAGTGTCCATTGAAAGTGTGAAAGCCCATTTTAAGAAATGGGATCGGGAGCAGGATGTAATGGAGTTTGATTCTTCAAGCGCAACTGTAAAAGAGGCTGCTGAAACAATCGGTGTCAGCACTGCGCAAATTGCCAAGACTCTTTCCTTCAAAGGTGATGAGGATGATGCAATCCTGGTAGTGGCAGCCGGTGACGCGAAAATTGATAACAAAAAGTTCCGGAAAACATTCGGTTTCAAAGCACGTATGCTTTCACCCGAGGAAGTCCTCGAACAGACTGGCCATGCGGTAGGCGGAGTGTGTCCATTTGGATTGAAGAATGACCTCGATGTCTATCTGGATGAATCAATGAAAAGATTCGAAACACTTTTCCCTGCGTGCGGAAGCAGCAATTCTGCGATTGAACTTACACCTGCTGAAATTAATACATATTCAGATGCCAAAGCCTGGGTGGATGTCTGCAAGGATTGGGAAGATGCACTGATCGTTGATCGGCCATTAGAAAAAATCACGAAATAGGCAGGCTATCATTAAAATTTGTTGTATTATTATAATAGTTAATGAATAAATAGATTGCAGATTAGGAGAACGTATATGGGAAAGAATTTGATTATAAAAAAAATTGATGAGCTTCAAGAT
>NZ_BCUY01000104.1 GCF_001591465.1 Cytobacillus firmus NBRC 15306 | reverse complement strand
AGTTGTTGCTAAGAAGATCAAAAGAGCATGTTTTAAAAAAATTTACATTAAGGCATGCTCTTATTGTATTAAATGGATAAATGACTAGTGTATTTTTACTTCTTATTAACTAAATATTCGCCCCGTCAGGAAGAAAATAAGCCAGATCCATTAATGATCTCTTCGCTAGACATTAACGTTGTTTCATATATCGTTTTATTTTGCTTTTTCATAAAGGACTGGACAACCTCATAACCTACTGCGTAACCAGAACAAAAAGAAAGGCCTACAGGTTGATATCCTTCTTGTTTGGCAATTTCATCACCAAACATATAGCTACTTACCTCGGCAAATCCTTTTATGTTTAAAGCCTCTCCAATAACATAAGTTGAGTACTCTAAATCGTCTTTGTCCATACTAGTCACCCAAGGTCCTAGCTGTTCTGTTCCATACAGTTCTTTTGCAAACGAATCCGCCAAACCTTCTATGACAAGATAATCTCCCACTGTTACATTTCCATGATCCCAATCAAAATAAGAAAAACGAATATTGTGATGGAACTCATGGGCAATAACAGCAGGAAGTTTAGGCAAATTGTAATCATTTGGATAAATATTCACAGTAATAAACCCGGGAATACCTCCAAACCCCGTATATCCCTTCTGAAGCTTCAATTTGTCGGGGTCTGCAACATACAATCCAAATTTTATTTCATCGGCATTCACTTTCAATCCTTCCTTATTAGCTTTTTCTATACAGTTTTTGATAGTATTCTCTGCTACCACAAAGGCATTATTATCATTTAAGATAGATAGTCCTTGTTGAATTTGTTTATCGTTAGAAATGTCTGCGTAACCTAGCATTTTCGTAGCCATTAAAACATCATAACCATTTTCTTGTTTTGCTTTTATAGGAACGTTTATTAAATTCCACATTTCCTTAAATGGCGTCATCATTGTATAACGAAAATAATTTCTTCTTTCTTCCAAATCCGTAATTGCAAGTAATTCTTCGTATTGTTCTATTGTGTTAACTAATTTATAGTTCATGCTCATTTCAATCACTTCTTTCGTAAATATCTAGTATTGTAATTTTGAAGCAACTTTATATTCTTCATAAGATTTTCTTCGGAGTCAGTTAAGTCCAAATGAAATAATATATTTTCTAGATCTGTAATCATTTGAGTCATGTCATTTTTAATACAACTTAATGAAGGTTGTCGGTCTATTAAATCTTTAAGTTTATAACCTGTTATCTTTGCAGCGAGAATTTGCACAATTTTTTCGAAGTCTGACTTGAATAAAACCAATTGACCGTTGTCATTCTTATTTGCTTTCAATAAATTTAAATTAGAATAGTATCGTATAGAGCGTTCAGTAAGTCCAGTTATTTTATAAACTTCTCCAGTTGTAAGCAGCGTAATTCACCTCCACATTACAAGGTTAAGGTATTACGCAACGTTAATGTCAAATAAAAAATGGGCTTTTACTTTAGTGTACAATAAGAAAAGCCGATACTTCCTTAACGTAGGAAAAATCGGCTTTCTTTATGGCGAAATTTGCTTAGCGTATGTTTTGCGCTTTTTGTTGGTAGGACCCCTTAAAAGAGTACATTTGGCCGATAAATCTCTCATTTTGACCGTTAAATACCCAAAAATGGCCGATAAACTCTGATTATTGGCCGATAAAGATATACTCAAAAGGATTATGGCCTCTCAAACGGTAAAAAAGCAGCCAATCTCCCTAAATTGACTGCTTCATCATCAGTTATACTTCCTGCTATACAGCTTCATTGCCTTTTCAGTATTCGCAAAGTGCAGTTTTACAAAAGAAGGCAATGCCTCACGCCCCTTTTCCTTAATAAGCCGGGCAGCCGCCTCATCAACCTTCGGGCCAGCGCCTTTAGTGAGCCGGAAACCGGCCTTTGTGCTAAGGTTTTCGAAGTGGTGCACAAACGCATAGCGTGCCAGAATGGATGCTGCTGCAACTGCCAAATGGATTCCTTCCGCTTTTGTGCTGAAAAAGACCCGCTCCCTCTGTATGGTCTGCTGGTTTTTCAAATAGTTGAAGTAAATCTCTTCCTTGGCAAATTGGTCAATCAGAATGGCTTCAGGCTTTTCAGGAGAGATTTTCCCTAAAACATGCCCGATTGCCTGATTGTGCAGCAATGCTTTAATTTTTCCCTGTGACATCCCTGATTGCTGAAGCTTATTGTATTTTTCATTATGCAGTGTTAACAGGCTGTGGGGAACGATATCTTTAATCTGTTTTGCGATTTCAATGATTTTTTCATCTCCCAGATTTTTTGAATCCTTAACTCCAAGCTCCTTCAGCAGAGGGATTTGATCTTTTTTTACGTAAGCTGCAACCACCGTAATGGGGCCAAAATAATCCCCGGTACCCACTTCATCTGAACCTATGACTGAAAGGGAACTGATATTTTCCGGCAGGTTTGCTGCGGCAGGGCTGGTTTTTTTGCTGAGCTGTGCACTGCGTGCAGTATCTCCCCATTTTTTAGCCTCTGCTTCACATCCTCTCCCCTGGAAGAGAACCTTGCCTGATTTATAGGCAGTGATCGAACATCCTGGCACTTTTGCAGCAAATACGCTTCCTGGAGGCTGCTTGTCATTTAGGCTGCCTGAATAATGGGCCTTCATTTTTGAGATTTCACTTGCTTTTTTTAAAAGTACTACCTGGCTCATATTGATTCTCCTCATCTTAGTATATTGTTGAATCCATTCCCTATATTTGGAAAAATTGCATTAACCGAGCTCTTCTGACATGCTTTGACTTCCCACCAATATGCGTTCGTGTTATGATATTGATTAGGATTCTTTAAAGAAGGGGGCATGGACGTTGTCAGAGATACAAAGAAACCGAACTAGTGTAGATATTTATGGACAGCAATATGTAATAGTTGGCTCAGAAAGCTCCAGCCATGTTCGCCTTGTCGCTTCGCTGGTTGACGATAAAATGCGTGAGATCAGTTCAAAGAATCCTTCACTCGACATTAGTAAGCTGGCCGTGCTGACCGCAGTCAATGCTGTTAATGATTATATAAAACTAACAGACCGTCTGGAACGGCTGGAAAACGAATTAAATAGAGTAAAGGACGGAAAGTAGTCATGCTGGATCTTGCAATTATCATTATTTTGGTTTTTGGTTTTTTTATAGGCTTGAAAAGAGGCTTTATCCTCCAATTAATTCATTTGACCGGATTCATTATTGCTTTCATTGTAGCCCGTATGTATTACGGTGAGCTTGCGCCTAAGCTGACCTTATGGGTGCCATATCCAAGCTTTAGCAGTGACTCTGCGATTAAGACGTTATTTGAGAATGCAGATCTTGAAGATGCTTACTATCGCGCCATTGCATTTGTCGTGATTTTTTTTGCGGTAAAAATATTACTGCAGATTATTGGAAGCATGCTCGACTTTGTTGCCCATCTTCCGGTCCTGAAACAGCTGAATGTTTGGGCTGGCGGAATCCTCGGATTTATCGAAGTCTATCTTATCATGTTTATTCTATTATACATAGCAGCACTCGTTCCAATCGAAGTCCTGCAGGGGCCGATCAATAATTCCTTTATGGCAGAATTAATGGTTAAGAATACGCCTGTTCTCTCTAACCAGCTCAAAGAAATGTGGGTTGAATATATGGCTGCGTAACTTCTCTATTTCTAGAGAAGTTTTCTTTTTGACAAACAAGTAAGACTTTGAACGTCGATAACTGTCTAGCTCCAGCGCCTACCCCCTCGAGGTGTCGGGTGTGGGCAAGGCGCTTTCGCTTTTCTTAAAGATAGCCATGATTTGAAGTTGCACTGCAAAATAAGAGATAATACGGATACGAATACAGTTACGGGCAGGTGGTTTTCATGAGTATAAATAAAAAAGATGTTGTCAGACTTTTAGAAACAATCGCTGTTTATATGGAGTTAAAAGGAGAGAACCCATTCAAAACAGCTGCGTTCCGAAAAGCGGCACTCGCACTTGAATCGAATGATGAGAGCTTGACTGAAATTGATGACTTTACAAAGCTATCCAGCATCGGTAAAGGCACTGCTGCTGTTATTGAGGAGTACATTAAAGAAGGAAAGTCTTCTGTACTTGATGAACTGAAAGAAGAAGTCCCTTCCGGTTTAATTCCACTGCTTCAGCTCCCGGGGCTTGGCGGCAAGAAAATCGCCAAGTTATATAAAGAGCTTGGCGTCGAAAATGCTGCAGATCTTGAGGATGCTTGCCGCAATAAGAAGGTCCGGGGACTGGCTGGCTTCGGGGAAAAATCTGAAGAGAAGATACTCGCTGCTCTTGAAAATGCAGGAACCAGACCGGAACGGCTCCCGCTTGCATTCATGCTGCCAATTGCAGAAGACATAGAAGCAGCCCTTGCTGAAATGAAGGATATAGAAAAATATTCAAGGGCAGGAAGCTTAAGGAGGATGAGGGAAACAATCAAAGACCTCGACTTTATTATAGCTACCGGCAATCCTGCTTCTGTCAAAGAGCAGTTATTAAGTCTGGCCGGCATTAAAGAAGTAATTGCAGCAGGTGATACAAAGGTTTCGGTTGTGTTTCAGCATTCCTATGATATATCGGCTGATTTCCGATTAGTTGAGCCGCATGAATTTGCTACAACACTCCATCATTTTACTGGATCAAAGGACCATAATGTCAGAATGCGCCAGCTTGCCAAAGAGCGCGGGGAAAAAATCAGTGAATATGGAGTCGAAAATACAGAAACAGGTGAAATTCTTACATTCAAAAGTGAAGAGGAATTTTACGCCCATTTTGGGCTTCCATTCTTCCCTCCTGAAATTAGGGAAGATGGAAAAGAAGTAGATGAATACAAGCAAGACATGGAACTTATTTCTCTTGAAGATATTAAGGGTGATCTTCATATGCACTCAACCTGGAGTGATGGCGCCTATTCCATAGAGGAAATGATTGAAGCATGCCGTGCCCGCGGCTATAAATACATGGCGATAACAGACCATTCCCAATACCTGAGAGTGGCGAACGGTTTGACAGCCGAAAGGCTTCGCAGACAGAAAGAAGAAATAAAGCGGCTTAATGAGCAATTCGATGATTTCACAATATTATCAGGGGTAGAAATGGATATTCTGCCTGACGGATCGCTCGATTATGACAATGAACTTCTGGAGGAGCTGGACATTGTTATTGCTTCCATCCATTCTTCTTTTTCACAGCCGAAGGAAAAAATCATGGCCCGCTTGAAAACTGCGCTGCAGAATGCCCATGTTGACATTATTGCCCATCCTACGGGAAGATTGATCGGCCGCAGGGAAGGCTATGAAGTAGACATGGAAATGCTCATCAAGCTCGCCAGGGAAACCAATACAGCTCTTGAGCTGAATGCAAATCCGAACCGGCTTGATCTTGCTTCCGAACATATCAGACAAGCTCAGGAAGCCGGTGTGAAAATAGTGATTAATACAGATGCACATAAAATAGACACTTTAAATCACATGGAAATCGGCGTTTCTGCGGCAAAGAAAGGGTGGATCAAGAAAGAATCCGTTCTAAATGCCATGGAAACAGAAGATTTGCTCAAATTTCTGAAAGAACGCCAGTAGGAAAATTGGGCATGAAAGGGGAAAGTCCTCATGCAAGAAAGAGTATTGAAGATACTTGAGTTCAATAAAGTGAAGGAACAGCTGCTTGAACATGTTTCTTCATCCTTGGGAAGAAAAAAGGCCTTAAAAATTCTTCCTTCAACTGACTATGAAGAGGTAATCCGCAGACAGGAAGAAACAGATGAAGCCGTAACAGTGCTTAGAATCAAAGGGAATGTACCGCTTGGCGGCATTTTTGATATACGTCCTCATGTGAAGCGGGCGGTTATTGGCGGGATGCTAAGTCCTCAGGAACTTAACCAGATATCCAGTACGATTCATGCAAGCAGGCAGATGAAACGATTCATCGAGGAATTTGCCGAGGAAGAAAGCAGCCTGCCGATCCTATTGGGATATACAGATAAAATTATCGTTCTGGCGGACTTGGAAACATCCATCCGCAATGCGGTCGATGACAATGGGGAAGTTCTTGACAGTGCAAGCGAGACTCTCCGTTCCCTTCGAAATCAGCTTCGTACAAAAGAATCGCGCGTAAGGGAGCGCCTGGAGAGCATGATCCGGTCTTCCAGCGCACAAAAAATGCTTTCCGATGCGATTATTACAATTCGAAATGACCGATTTGTCATACCTGTAAAGCAGGAGTACCGGGGGCATTATGGAGGCATTATCCATGACCAAAGTTCATCCGGCCAGACATTATTCATTGAGCCCGCGTCCATTGTTCAGCTGAACAATGAATTACAGGGCATCAGGGTGAAAGAACAGCAGGAAATCGAGCGGATTCTCATAGCGCTCTCTGGACAGACAGCTAAAAATAGCAGTGAACTGGACACCATTGTAGATGTGCTCGGAGAAGTCGATTTTACGTTTGCAAAAGCCAGATACAGTAAACGCATAAAAGCCTCCAAGCCAAAAATTAATAATCAAGGGAAAATTTCATTATTCAAAGCCCGGCATCCGCTTATTCCAATTGATGAAGTAGTGGCAAATGATATTAAGCTCGGAGATGAATATTCAACCATTGTCATTACGGGACCGAATACCGGCGGGAAGACAGTTACTTTAAAAACAGTAGGGCTTTGCACATTGATGGCACAGGCCGGTCTGCAAATCCCGGCGCTTGATGGTTCAGAAACTGCTGTCTTCGGAAATGTTTATGCTGATATCGGAGATGAACAGTCAATTGAACAAAGTTTAAGTACCTTTTCTTCTCACATGGTTAATATCGTGGATATTCTTAACCAGGTTGATTTCAATAGTCTGGTTTTATTCGATGAGCTTGGTGCAGGCACAGATCCGCAGGAAGGTGCAGCTCTCGCGATTTCCATTCTTGACGAAGTATACAAGCGGGGTGCAAGAGTTATCGCCACAACTCATTACCCTGAACTGAAAGCCTATGGCTATAACAGAGAAGGAGTTATCAATGCCAGTGTAGAATTTGATATTGAAACGCTAAGTCCAACCTATAAGCTGCTGATTGGGGTTCCGGGCCGAAGCAATGCTTTTGAAATATCCAAACGGCTTGGGCTCAATGATCAAGTGATTGAGACCGCACGATCCTATATCGGAACAGATACAAATCAGGTTGAAAATATGATTGCTTCACTGGAGGAAAGCCGCAGACAAGCAGAGGCTGACATGGCAGAAGCCAATGACTTTCTGAAAAGCGCAGAAAAACTCCATAAAGATCTGCAAAAGCAAATGGCAGAATTTTATGAGCAAAAAGATGCTATGTATGAGAAGGCTGCAGAGAAAGCCGGCGATATCGTTGAGAAAGCCAAGGCTGAAGCGGAAGAGATTATCCGTGACTTAAGAAAGATGCGGATGGAGAAACATGCTGAGGTGAAGGAACATGAGCTGATAGAAGCAAAGAAACGCCTGTCCGATGCTGCACCTCAGATGAGCACAGCCAAAAATAAACTAAAGCCAAAGAATACAAAACACGCTTTTGAAGCCGGCGATGAGGTTAAGGTTCTGAGTTTTGGGCAGAAAGGGCATCTGCTTGAAAAGGTGTCTGAGAACGAATGGCAGGTTCAGATTGGTATCCTGAAAATGAAAGTGGCCGAAAAGGATCTGGAATACATTAAAAGCCCAAAACCTGTGGAAACAAAACCAGTGGCAACGGTGAAAGGAAGAGATTTTCACGTAAGCCTTGAGCTTGATTTACGGGGCGAGCGCTATGAAAACGCGCTCTTAAGAGTGGAGAAATATATAGATGATGCCCTGCTGGCTGGATATCCCCGTGTCTCCATCATTCATGGTAAAGGGACCGGTGCATTGAGGCAGGGTGTTCAGGAATATTTGAGAAATCACAGATCTGTAAAGAAAATCCGGTTTGGTGAAGCTGGAGAAGGCGGCACAGGGGTTACAATCGTTGAATTCAAATAAGCTTCCTTCCCCCCTTATAATTAGTCAGAGGGGGTGGGGATTTAATACCGGCGGGGAGAGTATAAATGAAAGAATTTTGGGAAAATGAGTTTATCCAGACAGCTGCTTATTACAGTGTTGTCATTTTATGTATGATCGTATTTCTAGCAGTTTTTGAATTAGTCACAAAGTATCGCAATTGGGACGAAATAAAAAACGGGAATCTTGCTGTAGCTTTGGCGACTGGCGGGAAGATTTTTGGGATCGCCAATATTTTCAGGCACTCCATCATGCATAATGATACCTTGCTGACAATGATTACATGGGGAGTTTTTGGCTTCTTTCTTCTGTTAATAGGCTATTTCATATTTGAATTTTTAACACCAAAGTTTAGAATAGACGAAGAAATTGAGAATAATAACAAAGCTGTCGGCTTTATTTCCATGGTACTGTCAATCGGTTTGTCTTATGTCATTGGTGCAGGTTTATTATAAGGAGAGAATTAACATTGGAAAAGTTAGCAAAGGTTCTGCTGGTTCTTAGCGGAGTATTTCTTCTTATAGGGGCCATTTATATATTTTTCATTGCATAATATTTTTGTGAAATAGGGAAATGAGGAAATCGCCAATTCATATGGCGATTTTTTTTATTTTTACCATTAGAAGAATATTACAAATAGACTGGACAGCCTATGTAAAAATTTCTACCTGTGTGCAAGGTCTTATTCTAATTGTCATAGATCCAGCATTATATTATAATAAGAACGAACAGTTAGAATGTTCAAAAAGTTCAAAAGGAGTGCATCGCTTATCTGAAAGTTTAGCAAGAATAAAGGAGGGACAAAATGGCAGAAGCAAAACCATGGCTTAAGCAATATCCGGCAGAAATCCCCTCAACTTTGTCATATCCCAAACAGCCGGTACAGGATTATTTGAAAAATGCTGCAGAAGAATTTCCGGAAAAAATAGCAATCCACTTTATGGGGAAGGAATTCACATATAAATATATATATGACTCTTCCCTGAAGCTTGCTGCATATTTGCAGAGTCTCGGAATTGAAAAGGGAGACCGCGTAGCGATCATGCTTCCGAATACTCCTCAGTCTGTTATCAGCTATTATGGAATTCTAATGGCTGGCGGAATTGTTGTCCAGACAAATCCGCTGTACATGGAACGGGAATTGGAATACCAAATGAATGATTCAGAAGCAAAAGCGATTATTACAATGGATATCTTATTTCCCAGAGTGGCCAAAGTGATGCCGCAGACAGAAGTGAAGCATATAATTGTAACGGCAATCAAAGATGCACTTCCATTCCCTAAAAATTTAATATATCCTTTTATCCAGAAAAAACAATATGGAATCGTTGTTAATGTAAAGCATGAAGGTCATAATCATTTACTGTCAGAAATATTAAAAAGGCCGGCTGAGCCTCTTAGAATCCATGACTTTGATTTTGAAGAAGACTTGGCATTATTGCAGTACACAGGCGGCACGACCGGGTTCCCTAAGGGTGTCATGCTATCTCACAGCAACCTGGTATCCAATACAGCGATGTGCAAGGCCTGGCTTTATAAGTGCAGGCGCGGCGAGGAGACGGTGCTTGGCATACTTCCATTCTTTCACGTGTATGGAATGACAACAGTCATGATTTTATCTGTAATGGATGCGCATAAAATGGTCCTCCTCCCGAAGTTTGATCCCGAAACTACCCTGAAAACCATTCATAAACAAAGGCCGACCTTATTTCCTGGAGCGCCTACTATTTACATTGGGTTATTGAACCATCCGGATATAAAAAAATATGATCTTTCTTCTATAGACTCCTGCATTAGCGGATCTGCTGCCCTGCCAGTTGAAGTCCAGCAGAAATTTGAGGAAATAACAGGAGGAAAGCTTGTAGAGGGCTACGGTTTGACTGAATCATCACCTGTAACACATGCAAACTTCTTATGGGATCGTCCCCGTGTCAAAGGCAGTATAGGTGTCCCATGGCCTGATACAGATGCAGCTATTTTTTCACTGGAAACAGGAGAAGCACTTCCTGCAGGAGAAGTTGGCGAAATTGCTGTTAAAGGGCCTCAGGTAATGAAAGGCTATTGGAACCGCCCGGAAGAGACGGAGCAAACCTTAAGGGATGGCTGGCTGCTCACAGGTGATCTGGGCTATATGGATGAAAATGGATATTTCTATGTAGTGGACAGGAAGAAAGATATGATTATTGCAGGAGGATTCAATATTTACCCGCGTGAAATAGAAGAAGTACTATATGAGCATCCAGCAGTACAGGAAGTGGTTGCTGCCGGAATACCGGATCCTTATCGCGGAGAAACAGTAAAAGTTTATATTGTGCTGAAGGAGGGAAAAGAGGCAACGGAAGAAGAACTGGATCAGTTTGCAAGAAAGCATCTGGCTGCTTATAAAGTTCCACGGCTATATGAATTCCGCGGAGAGCTTCCTAAGACAGCAGTTGGAAAAATACTGAGAAGGGCATTAGTGGATGAAGAAAAGAAGAAATTTAAAGAAGAAGAGGAAAAGCGGGCTTAGCTTCAGAGACCGATTTTCAATCGGCTCTTTATTTTTGTGACAATAAGCTTGTCCAGATATAAAGGAAATGCAATAATAAAATAAATTTACAGGGAAATTGTTGACACAAATGAATTGTCCTACTATTATAAAAATATGAATGATGATTCATTCATTTTAGTGCGATTTTTCAAACAATAATAAACCAAGTGGATTGGCTGATCCCGGCAGCAGGAAAGGAATTTTTCCAGCCCTGCTGCTCTATAAAAATCAATGCCCCCGTTTATCGCAGTCTAACGGGCAGTAAGACCCCCACTTCAAGACTCAGAGG
>NZ_BCUY01000103.1 GCF_001591465.1 Cytobacillus firmus NBRC 15306 | reverse complement strand
TGCTATTGGATAGTTCTGAACAAATGGATGAAGAACGATTTCGTCGATCATCATGTGTTTCGGCGCTGATGCCATGTAAACAACAGCATTTGCGATATCTTCGACCTTCAGCCAATCTTTTTTCTCTTCAAGTCCCTGCTTGGATTCTGCAAAAAACGTATCAACCATTCCAGGATTTATGGTTCCGACTCGGATGCCGTATTCTCTGACTTCCTGAGCTAAAGATCCCGAAAAGCCTTGAACTGCATATTTTGTTGCCGTATAGGCTGAGCCATTTGGGATAGTATACCTGGCTACATCTGAAGAAATGGTAATGATTGTACCGGATTTTCGCTCTTTCATGTGGGGCAGTACTGCCCTGCTTCCGAGAAAAACTCCCTGCACATTGACTTCAAAGACCTTTTTCCACTCGTCCAGTGTTGTTTCATCAACCTGCTTGAAAAAGCCCATACCTGCATTATTCACAAGAAGATCAAGCTGTTTGTATGTTTGAAGAGTTTTTTCAACTGCAGCCTTTACTTGAGCTTCATCTGAAATATCCGCCTGAATAGGCAGTACATCTGTAAATCCCATTTTATTGAGGTCTTCTGCAGATTGATTTATTTCCTCTGAACTTCCAATCAGGGTTAGCTTCATACCCTGCTGAGCCAGCTTAACAGCGATTTCCTTGCCGATCCCTCTGGATGCACCTGTTACAATTGCCGTTTGTCCCTTTAACATCGAATCTTCCTTTCTGTTGACACTTCTGGGTGTGAAATTTATTTTGATACTGAAATACCCATTCTTTCTTCCACGATGCCCATAAATGCTTTTTGAACGGATTCCAGTTTCTCCTTGCTGCCTGCTAATGAAGAGTCATTGATTCCAAAGTAAAATTTAATTTTCGGTTCTGTACCTGATGGCCTTAGGCAGATCCAGTTACCTTCTTCGAAGAAATACTTAATAACATTGGACTTTGGCAGGCCGATATTCTCCTCTTTTCCATCTGCTTCCGTTCTGATTCCTGTTAAGTAATCTTCTACAGCCTGAACTTTCATGCCTTCAAGTTCCTTTATCGGATTAGCACGGAAAGATGCCAGTGTCTGCTGGATTTTTTCAGCTCCTTCAATTCCTTTGAGAGTCATTGAATTTAATCCTTCAAGGAAATAGCCAAACTCATCAAATAAGCTGAGCAATGCTTCATATAGGGACATGCCTTTCTTTTTATAATAAGCAGCCATTTCTGTCGCAAGAAGCGCTGCCTGGATAGCGTCCTTGTCCCTTGCAAAGTCGCCGATAAGATATCCATAGCTTTCCTCATATCCGAACAGGAAGCTGTATTCACCCGACTCTTCATATTCTTTGATTTTTTCTGCAATGAATTTGAAGCCAGTTAAAACATCAATGGTTTCTACTCCAAAAGAAGAGGCAACCCTGCGGCCAAATTCAGATGTAACGATCGTTTTTAACATGATACCATTGTCAGGCAGCGTATTCTTTTCCTTTTTCTGAGAAAGTATGTAGTGAAGCAGCAGCGCACCTGTCTGATTTCCTGACAAAAGAACATATTCACCTTCTTTGTTCCTGGCAGCAATGCCAAGACGATCGGCGTCCGGGTCTGTAGCAATTAACAGATCTGCATTGGTTTCTCTTCCATCTCTCATTGCCAGCTCAAAAGCATCTTTTTCCTCTGGATTAGGACTCTTTACTGTTGAGAACTCAGGATCCGGGAGCTCCTGTTCCTTTACCACATGCACATTTACATAGCCCAGCGCTGCCAATGCCTCTCTGACAGGCTTGTTGGCCGTACCATGAAGAGGCGTAAATACTACACGCACATCCGCTTCATTTGCGGCACCGGGATTTTCGGAAATGGTAAGGAGCTGCTTCTGATAGGCCTGATCAACTGTTTTGCCAATCATGGTAATGAGCCCCTTTTCCTTTAACACTTCTTCATCCATTACTTCTATCAGCAACTCGTTTTCTAATTCATTTACTTTGCTTATAACAATGTCAGCTTCGGCTGGAGTCAGCTGAGCACCATCCGATCCATACACCTTATAACCATTGTATTCCGGAGGGTTATGGCTGGCTGTAATGACTATACCTGCATACGCATGCAGGTACCGGACTGCAAATGAAAGTTCAGGGGTTGGACGAAGTTCGTCAAATACATATGTCTGTATGCCTCTGCTGGCAAGTGTTTTAGCTGCTTCCATCGCAAATTCCGGAGACATGCGGCGTGAATCATAGGCAATTGCCACCCCTCTGTTTTTAGCCTCCAACCCTTTTTCCTCTATGTATGCCGCTAATCCTGCAGATGCCTTCCGGACAGTATAGATATTCATGCGGTTTGTTCCCGGGCCAATTTCCCCGCGCATACCGCCTGTTCCGAACTCCAGTCCCTTATAAAATGCTTCTTCAAGGAGCTTTTCATTTCCCTGCAGACGTTTCAGCTGTTCTAATAATTCACTGTCCAAATTCTCATGGTTTATCCATCGTTCTGCCGCTGTTTTCCATTCCATCATATGACCTCCTAAAAAAAGCTTCTGCATATCCTTTTCGAGTTCCAGGGAGATATTCCTTTTAAAAATATCCGAGTTATTTTGACAAAATCCACCCTGACATATGTATGCGCTGCCAAAGGCTTTGCTTTACCCATTAAAAGCGTTGAGCGCCAATTGAAAGGCGCTCAAGCTGCAACTATATATTACTTCTTATATTTAATGCTGTAAATATCATGCCTGCGGTCTTTTAGCTGGCGCACCGTGCCATCCTGCCTCTGGCGGCGGAGGATTTCCAGATCAACATCACCTATCAGGACCATTTCAATATTTGGATTTGTCTCCCCCACAATGCCATCCCTTGCAAACTCAAAATCGGATGGTGCAAAAATGGCCGATTGTGCATACTGAATATCCATATTCTCTGTTTGCGGAAGATTGCCGACCGTACCTGAAATAACCGTGTATATCTGATTTTCAACAGCGCGCGCCTGAGCACAATAGCGCACTCGTAAATATCCCTGGCGATCTTCGGTACAGAAAGGGGTAAATATAATTTTTGCACCTTTATCTGTCGCAATTCTCGCCAGCTCAGGGAATTCGATGTCATAGCAGATTTGAATGGCTATTTTTCCGCAATCCGTATTAAATACCTTTACTTCGTCCCCGCGGCTGATACCCCACCATTTGCGCTCATTTGGCGTAATATGGAGCTTATACTGCTTTTCAATCGTACCATCCCGGCGGAAAAGGTAAGCGATATTGTAAATCTCATCATCATCTTCTTTAACAAAATGAGAGCCGCCAATTATATTGATATTATACCTGACTGCCAAATCCGTAAATAACTCGATGTATTGCTCAGTGTATTCTGTCAGCTTTCTGACCGCAAGACTTGGTGAACGTTCCTCCAAAAAGGACATCAGCTGGGTAGTAAATAACTCGGGAAAAACGGCAAAGTCGGACCCTGAATCTGAAGCAACATCTGTAAAATATTCCACCTGATGCGCAAATTCATCGAAAGATTTTATCTGCCGCATTAAATATTGAACCACGCATATACGGACCGGGTAGCTTGTTTTATAAAACCGTTTGCTCATTGGCCTGTAGTCGACATTATTCCATTCCATCAGGGTTGCATATTTATTTGACTGCACATCATCGGGCAAATAGTTCGGATTAATCCTCATCAGGGTAAATCCATTCAGGAGCTGAAAGGATAAGACCGGGTCATAGATTTTATGGAGCGAAACTTCGTTTACATACTCTCTTGGATTCATTTCATTCGAGAATTTATGATAGTTTGGAATACGCCCGCCTATGATGATGCTTTTTAAATTTAAAGACCTGACAAGCTCTTTCCTTTCTTCATACAGGCGATGGCCGATTTTCATCCTGCGGTAATCAGGATGAACCATTACTTCTATTCCATAGAGATTATAGCCTTCGGGATTATGGTTCGTTATGTATCCTTTGTCTGTCACATCATCCCAGGAATGACGGTCATCATACTCATCAAAATTTATAATAAGGCTTGAGCAGGAACCAATGATTTCCCCGTCATATTCTGCAACAAACTGGCCTTCAGGGAAAATTTCCAGATGGCTTTCAAGCTGTTCCTTCTTCCAGGGAACCATGCCGGGAAAACATAGCTCCTGAAGGGCAATGATATGATCTATATCTGAATGCCGGGTATTTCTGATAATCATTTTCTTTTCAAATTTCTTTAAATCAAGCTTTGTCAATGGTGGTGCACTCCTTTTCTTAGAAAAGCGGAAGCGCCTTGCCCACCCCCGAAACCTCGAGGGGGTAGGCACTGGAGCTAGACAGTTTTCAAAGTTAAGATTTTATACTTGCTTTCTCTCGTATTAATTATCCTGGGAGCTGTTGCGAAAGATCAGCTTCTCCAGTGATATACAGGTTTCTTTTCCCTTTTTTACTGCATTCATAACACCATCAGAATTTTTCTTAGCATATTTCCCTCTTGTTCTTATCTTGCTTCTTTTCCTTCATATATATTTCTATATTGATGATTGAATATCTTCTTTTAAATTTCTTAATCCTCCCTGTTCCTTGCCTGAAGCCATTTTAATATTACAAATGCCCTATTTCGGTATGTCCTTTGAACATGTTGATTTACAAGGGATGTCCAATAGCTTTATAATTTTAGAGTACATATTTATAAGGAGATTATTATGGAGAAAACACAAACAGACCGGCGGGAGAATTTGCTGTTTATTGCCTGGGCAGCTTCGATTCTTGCTATGTTCGGCAGCCTTTATTTTTCGGAAATCAGGCAATATGAACCTTGCGAGCTTTGCTGGTATCAGAGGATTGTCATGTACCCCTTTGCTGTCGTCCTAGGCTTGGCTGTGGTTAAGAAGGATTATCGCATCAGCTTATATACAATGGTGTTATCTGCTGTTGGAGCAGGCATTTCCATTTACCACTACTCCATTCAGAAGATTTCATTTATGGCTGATCATGCAGCAGCATGCGGGAGGGTTCCCTGTACGGGGCAGTACATTAATTGGCTGGGATTTGTTACAATCCCATTTTTAGCATTAACAGCTTTTATAATTATTTTTATTTGCAGTTATCTTGTCTGGAAGAAAACGAAGGAGGCAGCAGAATAATGAAAAAGGTCATTATATTTCTTGCTATTATCGTTGCATTATTTGCAGCAGTTGGAATCTTAACTAAAATGCAAAATGAAGAAAAAGTGTCAGAGAAAAATCCATATGGAAAGGATTCACTTCATCCTGAAACAGTCAAACAGCTTGAAGACCCAAATTATCAAAACCTGATCCTTCCCGAAGAATTGGAGAAAAAGTTAAATAACAATGAAGATGTAACCGTTTATTTTTATAGCCCGACATGCCCTCATTGCCAAAAGACAACTCCTGTGGTGGCTCCGCTTACAGAAGATATAGGTATTGATCTGGTGCAATTCAACCTGCTTGAATTTGAAGACGGCTGGGACAATTACGGAATTAAGGAAACTCCAACAATCGTTCAATACAAAGACGGCAAAGAGGTTAACAGGATTACCGGTTCTCAGGAAAAAGAAGTTTTTGAACAATGGTTTAATGAGAATTCAAAATAACCCAAAAACGCCTGCAGCAGCAGGCGTTTTTTTCATACAAGCATTTCATTTGCGGCTTTAGCATAAACACTGAATAAATCAGTCCGGGGCATTCTCTCTCCGCAAAAATGACTGTAATCAAACGGAAATGATAAACCGAATTCTTGAAGTATTTGAACATTTTTAAAAAATATCGTTTCATATTTACCGCTGATTGGGCGTGATTCCAGAATAGCAATAAGCGTCTGCAGCCCTGCTATAACCTGGTATGCTTCCTTTAATGTTCCGAAGTATTCAAAGTGTCTGGTAGAAGTATGTAAAATCTTCTGCTGTTCAAATTCTCTTATATCATCGTCTGTGAAATAAAGAGGAAACACATTTGAATAGAATTTCCCTATTAATTCTTGAATTTTTTGTTCCTGATCAGGAGTTGATGCAAATACAACCTTCACTGATAACCCACCTTTGTAATCCTTGTAATCAGTTCGTAATATATACATTTAGAATATCATATTCCGAAAGCCCTTTAGGGTGGTAATTATACCCATGGAGAAGGGATTTGTTGGCATTTATTCCTCCTCCTGAAATAGATGGCACAGGCCTAATGCCAATTAATTAGTTCTAAAGCTCTATAATAACCCCATTTCCAGCAAAATAAAAGGTGATTTTAAATATTACAATAATTTTTGGAGAGTACTATTCCTTTTATCAGCTGTCTTTAAAGGCTAAAATATTATTGTCATTAATTTATATGTATTAAAGCAATGATTATTCAATCAGATAAGGAGTAATTTATGGTAAAAATACAAAGGTTTGGTGAATGGTGTGAAATAGAGGTGCCTGTTCACTGGGAAGGCTATTCAATCGAATATATTGTCCGGACATTATGGGGAGCACCAAAAAAACAAACACACAATATGAGAATGAAAAAACAGGTTCTATCCAATGATGAATCTGCTAATTGGACAAAACCTGTGCATGCAGGAGATAAATTAAAATTTCAGTTTTTCCAGGATGAAGCCCCAGGCGTTATCCCCTCATTTTATGAGATTGATGTTCTTTTTGAAGATGACCATATGCTTGTTTTGAATAAACCGGCCGGCATGGACACGCATCCTAACTCACCGGATCAATCGAATACCCTCGCAAACGCTGCAGCTTTTCATATGCAAATGCAGGGGGAATATAGGGGCATAAAACATATACATCGCCTGGATCGTGACACAACCGGTGCCATTTTGTTTGCGAAGCATGCATTAGCAGGTGCAATTCTGGATAAAGAGCTGGATGAAAGAAGAATTAAACGCACATATTTGGCTTTAGTCCATGGCAGAATTTTAAAGAGCAAAGGAACCATCAGGGAACCAATCGGGCGGGACAGGCATCATCCAACCAGAAGAAGAGTATCCCCCGGCGGCCAGCCTGCTTCAACGAACTATGAACTAATTGAGTACTTTTCTAAACAAAGTCTTTCACTTATTCAATGCCGTTTGGATACAGGCAGAACACACCAGATACGTGTTCATTTAAGTCATATCGGACATCCTCTTGCAGGGGATACTTTATATGGCGGGAAACCTGCTTTTTCACGGCAGGCACTGCACGCCGTAAGGCTTGAGATTCCACACCCATTCTTAGAGGAAACTATAGTCTGTCATGCGCCTTTTTTGGATAACCCTGAGATTTTCAAGGGAATTGACCCGTATCGTTTTTAATTTAGAGCTGCCCTTACTGAGGCAGCTTTTATTTTTCTTCTAAGAAGCAGAATACTTAATGCAAAAAAAGAAGCCCCAAACGGGACTTCTTTTACTAATTCAATTAGTCATGAGATTTACGCATAGCCTTCATGATGAAGCCTACGATGAATACAAGCACGATAGCACCAATTAAAGCAGGAATAATAGCAAAGTCAGCTACGACTGGACCCCAATCACCAAGAATTAATGAACCTAACCATGCACCAATGAAACCAGCGATGATGTTACCAATAATTCCGCCTGGAATATCTCGTCCCAAGATCATACCTGCTAACCAACCAATGATACCACCTATAATTAATGCCCATAAAAAGCTTAACATTGAAAATCACTCCTCGTTTTAATTTGGTTTAGCTTTTGTTCAGATAAAGAATTTCATTCAGCAGCTGCGCAGCTTTTGGTGATCTTATCTGCTTGTATAATTAAATTACCCAGGATTCATTATCTAAAACCAAAAATTTAAAAACTATTCTTCTGGAAAAATTTTATAAAATAAAAAAAACACCCGTTAGGATGTTTTTTGAAATAGAATTTTAAAAATCAAAATTGTCCGGATCTGCTCCAAAGCGTTGGTTACTATTTAATTCATTCATTTGTCTCATTTCATCTTCAGTTAATTCAAAATCAAATATATCTGCATTTTCCCTTAGCCTATCTTTTTTCACTGATTTAGGAATGACCATTATGCCGTTTTGGAGATGCCATCTAAGAATAATCTGGGCTGCTGATTTACCGCGCCTTTTGGCAATTTCTTTTATGTCACTGTCCTCGAGCACTCTTCCCCTGGCAATTGGTGACCAGGCCTGTACTTTTATATTGTGTTCACCGCAAAATGCCCTCAATTCTTTCTGAGAAAGAAGAGGATGCAGCTCAACCTGATTGACTGCAGGCTTTTCAGAAGAATTTTCCAGAATGTCCTTTAAATGATGAATTTGAAAATTGCTTACCCCTATGGCTCTTGCCTTTCCATCCTTATAAAGCTTTTCAAGCGCCCTCCAGGTTTCGAGGTATTTCTCCTTAACCGGCCAATGGATAAGGTATAAATCTATGTAATCCAATTCCATCTTTTTCAAACTATTATTAAAGGCATTAAGGGTCTGGTCATATCCCTGGTCCGTATTCCATACTTTTGTCGTAATGAACAGCTCTTCTCTGGGCACTCCGCTTTCTTTTATTGCCTTTCCAACACCCTCTTCATTTTCATAAAAAGCCGCAGTATCAATCAGCCTGTATCCTATGTTAATGGCATCTTTTACTGTGTTTTCAATCTGCAATCCCTTGTCGACTTTATATACTCCGAGCCCGAATTGAGGCATTTCAACTCCATTATTTAAGGTTAAAGTGCCGCTGATATCCTTCATAAGATTGAATCATCCCTTTCCATGTTTTAATTCATTTTATCATTTCCAGGAAAAGGAGACCTACTGTTTACACTTCAAAACAAAAGCGATTGCCTTAGAGAAGCAATCGCCCATCTATATAAACGGCAGATGCCGGAATTATATTTCCGCATTCTTTGCCATTTTTTCTCATGTAAAAATATTTTCCCGGTGAAAAATTGTCCTAAACAAGGGACAGGATCATTTTCTCAAAAAGAATAAGCAGCTGACAAATCAGCTGCTGAAGTTTTATATTACTATGAAATTGCCTTGTTCCAATCCATAAAAATATAATCGGTGTAGTGGCCGTGTCATGGCGACATATAGCAATTTAATATCCAGTTCAGAATTTCTGGAAAACTCCTCTTCCATGGACAAAATCATAACGGCATCAAATTCAAGTCCCTTGGCCAAGTAAGATGGCACGATAACAATTTGATCTTTCGGGATGCTTTCCTGCTCCTCAAGCAGTTTAAAAGGAAGCCTGGCATGCTTTTCAAAAAGGCTGTGAATGAGCTGACAGTCTTTCATCGTTTTCCCGATCACCGCAAATGTTTTATAATCTTCTTCTTTCAATGAAACAACCTTTTTCTCAAGCTGTTTTACCAGTTCGATTCCATTCGCTCTTTTGATAAACTCAGGACTTTTCCCGTGGCGTACAACCGGCTCCACTTCGGGGAATGTATAAGGAAGGAGCTTGAGTAATTCATTTGCTTTTTCCATAATTTCCACTGTCGTACGATAGCTTTTCTGAAGCTCTGTATATGTTGCACGGGGGAAAATATAGTCCAGAACCTCCTGCCAGCTTGTAAGCCCCCTGTAGGAATGAATTCCCTGGGCAAGATCCCCCACTAGTGTAAACATATCTGTATCAAGTGACTTTTTTAAAGAGAGAAGCTCCATAAAGCTGTAGTCCTGGGCTTCATCAATGACGATATTTTTCGCCTTCAGCTCTTTAGGAATGCCAAATAAGCTTTCCTGCAGATAAAGCATTAAAGCCAAGTCCTCCCTCTCATACACTTTTTTCCTGAACCATTTCGTGCAGTATTCACAAAGAATTTCTGCACCTTTTTCCTTTAAACTTCCGCCTGACAACCTTGAAAGACGGCCGGCATCTTCAAATAATTCTTTATAATACCGGATCAGACTTTTTTTTGGAAATTGCTTCATGTATTTTGGCACAGCTGTTCTAAAGCTTTTCTTTAATTCTTCCAGTCTGGCTGCCTTTTTATCAAGCGCATCGGAAACATACTGTCTTCTTTTTTCAGGATCTTTCCCTCTGTAAAGGGCCCTTTCGATTCTCTCGTCATAATACGTTTCGATTTTCTTTATGATATTTTTCTTTTTCTTTGCAAGATCGTTTTGAAGCACAGCCTTAAATTTTTCCAGCCTACGGTAAAGAGGGAGATAATTGTAGTCCTCTAAAAAAAGCTGGAAGAATTTCTTGCGGCCAAAAAGCCTGAACTTATCTACCATAAAATCATCACTGGGGCAGAAGCTATTATATATTTCTCTGAGGTAATTAGTGAGAATGGTTTGAAATACAGGCGAACCTTTAATCGATGATGCCCAGGCTGCAAGTTTTACTTCCTCTCTGCCATGGTCTTCAAGCAGATTCACTAATTTATTGTCTTCCGCCAATTTCAGTTCCTCGCCAAGACATGCCAGCACATATTCCTGGTAGGTTGTCTGGCGGACTCTTTCTACCCCCAGCTCGGGAAGAGCCTCTGAAATATAATCAATGAAAAGCCTGCTAGGCGCCAGTATCATAAGCTGTTCAGGGGCAAAATTTTCTTTGTACTGATAAATAAAATAACTTATTCTGTGCAGGGCAATTGTTGTCTTGCCGCTGCCTGCCGCTCCTTGAACTATGATGGGCTTATTCAGATCAGCACGTATTATTTTGTTCTGTTCTTCCTGTATGGTTGAAATAATTTCAGTGAGGCGGTTGCTTGAGCTTTTGGACAGTGATTCCTGAAGCAATTCGTCTGTGGTCGTGAGGTCAATATCCCGTATTTCATCCAGAATCCCGTCTTCAATCATATATTGCCTTTAATCAAGTGGTGACAGGCACCGCCCGAATTTTGTCGAATTGAGCAGATATATACTTCGGTAATCATTTTAATTTATAATATC
>NZ_BCUY01000102.1 GCF_001591465.1 Cytobacillus firmus NBRC 15306 | reverse complement strand
CTGTATTCAATCTAATGAAGATTTCATTTGAATTATCATGTAAAATGTAAAGCGGTTAGTTAATTTAGGAGGTAGTTTATGAACAACCAAGAAATTGTACAAAAGTTATGGAATTTATGTAATGTACTACGAGACGATGGAATTACATATCAGCAATATGTGACTGAGCTTACATATCTGCTTTTCTTAAAGATGATGAAGGAACAGACAGATGACAATGATAAAAGAAAAAGTGTTATTCCAGAAGGGTATAGATGGGATGATTTAACGGAAAAAGAAGGTACAGAACTTAAGAAGTTCTACCAGAAATTATTGCTTGAACTAGGAAATAATTCAAATCCTATATTAGGACAAATATATGGTGATGCAGCTACCAGTATTTCAGAACCGAAGAACCTTGAGAAAATTATTAAATCCATTGATGCACTTGATTGGTATCATGCAAAATATGAGGGACTCGGAAACCTATATGAAGGATTGTTAGAAAAGAATGCTAGTGAGAAGAAATCTGGAGCAGGACAATACTTTACACCTCGTGTTCTAATCGATGTAATGGTTCAATTGATTGACCCAAAAATAGGTGAAAAGTGCAACGACCCTGCTGCTGGAACATTTGGATTTATGATTGCTGCAGACCAATATTTGAAAAATAAAACAGATGATTATTATGACATTTCTCCCCTAGAAGCTGAATTTCAAAAAAAGGAAGCATTTACAGGGATGGAACTTGTTAAAGATACCCATCGATTAGCACTAATGAATGCTTTGCTACATGATATTGAATGCAAAATTGAACAAGGTGACTCTTTATCAAGTAATGGTAAGTGGATAAAAAATGTTGATGTAATCTTAACAAACCCTCCATTTGGAACGAAAAAAGGTGGGGAAAGAGCAACTCGTGATGACTTAACATTTACGACTTCTAACAAACAGTTGAATTTCTTGCAATTGATTTATAACGCACTAAAAGATAATGGACAAGCTCGTGCAGCAGTCGTTTTACCTGATAATGTTCTATTTGAAAGCGGGATAGGTGCACAAATCCGACGAGACTTAATGAATAAATGTAACTTGCATACGATTCTGCGTCTTCCAACTGGAATCTTCTATGCACAAGGTGTAAAAACAAATGTACTTTTCTTTACAAGAGGAACTACAGACCAACATAATACGAAAGATGTTTGGGTCTATGACCTTCGAACCAATATGTCCTCATTTGGAAAACGTAATCAATTAACGATGGCTCATTTTGAAAACTTCATGAAGGCATATGTAGCAGATGACCGTTTAAAAGTAGAAGATGAGCGTTGGAACATGTTTACTCGTGAACAGATTGCACAAAAAGATGACAGCTTAGATATTGGTCTTATTGCAGATGAATCATTATCAACATATTTAAATCTACCAGACCCAATTGAATCGGCTGAAGAAGCGATTAATAAACTTCAACAAGCAATAGATTTATTAAATGATGTTGCGGAAGAACTACGAGCAGTTGAAGAGGACGAGGTGGTCAAACTTTGAGTAGGAAGCATAAAACCATTGATGAGTTATTAGAAGAAGTGTTAGTGCCAGAAGAAGAGCAAACTCATGACATCCCAGAGAATTGGGTATGGACTAAATTTGGAGCAGTAGCAAAATTGTATAATGGATATGCATTTAAAAGTACGGATTATCAAGAAGATGGTATACCAGTTATTAGAATTTCTGATATTTCTGGAGAAGATACTTCACCTCAAAAAGCTGTAAGAGTTTCTTCTAATTTATATAACGAGAGGTTTTTAATTAGAAAAGGCGATTTGTTAATTGCGATGTCTGGTGCAACAACTGGAAAAACTGGTGTTTATAACTCTGATGAGATAGCTCTACAAAATCAGCGTGTTGGAAACATTAAAGAGATTAGTCAGCAATTGTTATACCCAAGATTTAAAAACTTTTATGTTTTTAATATTTCAAAAGAAATTTTGAAAAAAGCTTACGGTGGAGCACAACCTAATATAAGCGGTGCTCTAATTGAACAGCTAAGTTTTCCACTTCCTCCTCTAAACGAACAAAAACGAATTGCTGAAAGATTGGAACGTCTTTTAAATAAAATTGAAGAGGCAAAACAGTTAATTGAGGAAGCAAACGAAACTTTTGTGCTCCGAACTGCAGCGATTCTAGATAAGGCATTTCATGGGGACCTGACGAGGAAATGGAGAAATAAAAATAGTTCGCTCCTACAAAAATCGATTGATTCTAGCTTAGATGTCATAAAAGTTAATAATGATTTTTATAATGATTTTGATTTACCAAGCTCATGGGTATGGGCTAAAGCAGAAAGCCTTTTTCAAATACAACCAAGGAATGGTTATTCTCCAAAATCTACCGAGGACATTACAAATACAAAAACGATTAAACTCGGTGCAATTACCAAAGGATATTTTAAAGATAATGAGTACAAATATATTGATGAAACAATTGATAAGGAATCATATTTATGGCTAAAACACGGAGATTTCTTGATTCAAAGAGCAAACTCTCTTGAATATGTTGGTACTGCAGCAATATATACCGGGAGTGATGATGAATTTATTTATCCTGACCTAATAATGAAAGGAAGGGTTAACGAAGAACTTGTTCTCGCAGAATATATGGTCTTGTGGATTAACTCACACTATGGGAAAAAATACATCAAACAAAATGCCACTGGGACTGCTGGTAATATGCCGAAAATTAATCAAAAAGTAGTAAAAAATATATTGATTCCACTTCCTCCAATCCAAGAGCAAATAGAAATAATGCGAGTAGTTGAACAAACAAATAGGAAAGATATTGGAGTAAACATAGTCAATGCCTCTAAATCATTAGAGATTATAAAACAATCAGTATTATCTAAAGCCTTTAGAGGAGAACTAGGAACAAATGACCCAAGTGAAGAAAGTGCAATTGAATTATTAAAAGAAATTCTCCAAGAACAAGTGAAATAAACAAAACAAATTTGGCATCCGATTATCGGGTGTCTTTTTTATTTCAGCTCATTTGGACTTACAGTGTTGTCCAACCGAAAATACTTCATACATTATAAAAGTAGTGGATTTCTTAATTGTTTGTTTTCATTTAAAAACATTTAGTTCATAAATATGAATAAAATTCCCTTTCGTGTTAAATACTGTAAGTATAAACATGGAAGGATGATGGTCTTGAAAAAGCAAGAAGAGATTCAAATTGATTCAGTTCAATATGTTTATGACAAGGATTTTGAAAAGCAATGGAGAGAGTATTATTTTAGTTTGGTGAAACGGGAACTACACCAGCTACTGCAGGACGGTGGACATCATGAAAAAAACGGTGATATATGTTCGTAGGTCATTGAATGAAATGAAACAAAAAACGTCGATACCGTATCAAATAAATACGTGCAGAGACTATGCAGAAAAGCAAGGTTGGATTGTTCATGAAGTATTTAATGAAGGAGAGAAATCAGCCAGAAGCTCTGAGCTTGAGGAACGGAAAGAGATTTGGCGGTTAATGAAAGAAGTGAAAAGTGGATTCATTGAAAGAATTATTGTTTTTAAGAGAGACCGCATTTCTAGACGAGCAGACCAGTACATGGAATTTGTCGAATTATTAAGAGCCTCTAAAGTTACCATGTATTTTGCGGGTGATAATGAGCCACAAATGTTTGATGGGGTTGTCGGTGATTTTATTGAACTGTTATTTGGTGCGATATCTGAACATGAAGGAAATAATATAACTCAAAGGCTCATTCAATCTCGTATTGCTAAAGTAAGAGAAGGGGAGTGGGGAGGAGGTAGACCGCCGAAGTTTTATCATATTGAAGAAATCAAAACGGACGATGAGATGGAGAAAAAATTAATGCTAACAATGAAGAACAAAGAGAAAATTAAAGAAGTTTACGAGTTCGTTGCAAATGGTAATTATAAAACTGCAAAAGAAGCAAATATTGCTTTAAAAAGAAAACGAGCATCCTTTAAAAATATTGACTTAGTGGAATTCATCCCCAAAGAACTCCACAAAGGATGGATGACAGCAACATATGAAGGTATTTCCATAAGAAGTAAAGCCCTCAATCCCAGACTAAAAGCAGTGGAAGAAAAATTATGGGATGCAGCAAATGAAAAATTAAAAAAGATGGAAGATGCATTTTTCGAAAAAGAAGTAATTACGGTAAATCCTAAAATAGAAAAGATTCTTTATTGCAGCCATTGTAAAAATCAACTTGGTGCAAAACAAGGTTATTATTTTTGTCCTAATCACAAATCGGGTTTAAGAATCAGTGTGGAACTGCTAGATAACCAGATTATAAAATCCGTTCACTCTCGAATAGGTTCACATGTTGCAAAAAATAAAGCCGAAATTATTGATTATATTACAGAAAAATTAATAACTCCGTTAGAGGTTGCCTGCACGGAAAATGAAAAAGCATTAGAAAAAGCACAAGATATGTTACAGGAAATGACCAGTGTATGCATTGCAAATCCTTTGAAATATAAATCAGCGGAAGGAAAGAGAAAATTCCTTAAACCGTATGTTGACGATTATAAGGAGTCCTTTCAGAAATTAAAATTAACAAAAATGAAGTTAGAAGAAAACCGTGAACGAATTTCTCTTTCATTAAAAAAAATGCTTCCTGTTCCAACAATCCAATCCCTTTCTAACTATAAACAAAAAGAGTTATTACGCTTCTACATTGAAAGAGTTGAGGTGGATACAGATTTCCGTGTGAAAATTATCTATAGGACCGACATGAGAATGAAAAGGGAGGAAATCAATTGACGAAAAAGGAAGTAAGCATCGAAGAAAGATTGCTCAATGCCAAAAAAATTGCAACTTATTTGCGTGTTTCTCAGGAGAGTCAAGAATACTCCCGCCAAAATGATATCATTCTACAGTATTTGAAAAATGTTGGAGAAGATGTAGAAACACTAGACTTTAAAGATAAAATCTCTGCAACAAAAAAGCCATTCACAAAAAGACCTGATTTAACAGAACTCTTAGAAGAGGCTCAGGAAAGAAATATCGATGCCATTGTTGTATCTGATTTGGACCGGCTTTCTCGTCAACCAAAAGAGCATAATGTTCTTCGTAAGTTATTTCAAAAGTTGGATATCCCCGTTATTATTGCTTCGAAAAATCAATTATATACATCTGATGATATCATTCGAAATATTATTGAAGCAGGATTAAGTAAGCTTGAAACGGATAATATGTCGGTTCGGATTCGAAGCGCATTAAATGAAAAAATGAAAAGTGGAAGATGGAGAGGAGGAAAAGTGCCATTCGGTTTTTCATTAGAAGAAGCTGGTGGAGAAAAGAAATTGGAAACCATTGAGGAAGAGATTGAAACCGTGAAACAAATCTTTGAATGGTACAGTACGAGCGGTACTTTTAATAGCATTGCAAAAAGATTAAATGATGGCGGTTATATCTCTATAAGCAAGGAGAAGAAAAAGTGGACACCGAATAAGGTAAAGTACATTTTAACCAATCCAATATATATGGGCGTATATGCTTATTATCGCTTTCCAAATGAAGGAGGCTATTTATTTAAGGATAGAAGTGAATGGAAAGAAGCAGCAGAGACCAATGTCATTAAAAATCCACCGATTTCAAAGGAGCTATGGGAACGGTGTTGGCAAAAATACACAAAATTTAAATCGAGTGCCCCAAAGCATTTAAATACCTCATTCTATTTTAAAGGAATATTAAAATGTGTATGTCCTGCTTGCAACGGAGCCCTTTTTTCTACAAAAGACCAGCGTAGTAAAGGGAGAGGCTCAAGATGGTATATTAGTCCGTGTAAGAAAAAAATTCGTGCAGACAAGTTAGATGAAGAGTTCGAGAAGTATTGGTCCTGGTTACAAGAAAAAAGTGATAAATTATTTCAAGAGGAAGTAAGAGTTCTTTTACTGGAGGAATTACACTCCCTACAAGCAACCAAAGATAAAAACGATATTATGTTTACTGAAAAGAGGGCGTTATTAAGAGGGATAGAGTCTGAAGTTAAAAAAATGGCTGAAGAATGTAAGATGGGAATTGAAGAATTCGTGAAATATGATAATGAAGTTTTGATTGCACTTATTGTTACCCAACAGCAGCTAAAGAATCAATTGGCTCAATTAGAGCAAGAGATTAATAAGATGGAATTTTCAATTAAGAAGTTAGAGCGAGTGTTGGCAGAACCAGGTATTAATACATTTGATAAAAGTTTAGTTCCTGAGAGCTTTGATAAATTAAGTCATGCAGATAAGCGTTCCATCGTTTTAATGACTGTAAAAGAGTGCAAATATACTTTCGATAATGAGGAAAGCGGAAAAATTGAATTCTCTTTTCATTTCCCATTTAAGAACTACTTTGAAAAGTAAACTCGACACTCCAATAAATAATGAAGTTTTGATTAGAAAATTGAAAAAATGAAGAAGAACGATTTTAAAGGCAAACTTTAGAATCGTTCTTCTTTTTTTATGCCAATTACATATCATAATAAAATAACTTGATGGAAATCTTTGGATTTTGATAAATAAAATAAGGGCTCTTAATGAATTAAATAAAATGAAATTAAAGTTAAATTAAATGAAATTAAAATATGAGGAATTTCTTGGTTCTTTTGAGATTGTCCAGGAAGTTCATTTCGAATCCAAATTGTAAATGTAAAAATTTCAATTCGACAACTACTGGAAATAGTAGTTTCCAGAGCATGAAAAAAAGCGTTCTTGAATTACTCTATACCCTTAAATGTCGGTTATTTGTACAAGCCTTTGTTTATTGTCGGTTATTTGAAACAATTACTATAGCGATTGTTCCAAATAACCGACATTCAGAAGTGTTGGTATTGCTCGAATCACGTGAACCGCATAGTTTGAGCATTTCGTGTTTTATTTTGAATTTTACGACAAAAGATGAAATTCCTTATGTCGGTTTTTTGTTTTGTTGTCGAATACTTGTCGGCTATTTGTTCGTCTACCAATCAATATTAATCGAGCAATGTCAGCTATTGAATGTTAATAAAAGAATATTGCATTGATAACATTGCAAAATATATTGTTTTTAAAAGCAAATTATTATGGTTAATCTCATATAATCCCAAGAGGACAACATTTCCTGGGAGGTCAGTATGGAGCGAACATTAAATTCGGAAGAAGCTTTGAAAATCCTTAAAGATTGTTACATTACGGATTCGGTTCAAACGCTACGAAAATGGATAAGAGAAGGGAGAATTATCGCGGCAGGTTCACCATATAAGCAAGAGGGGTACTCCATTAAGGAAGAGGACCTAAAAGCATTCATTGAAGAAGAACGCCCAGGGCTTTTAGAGATATTAAAGGTTTATCATCAAGTGAATGACAGGATTCCAACAGGGATTTCTGCCATTGTAAATCAAAGGGAGCTAGTCGTTCCAGATGAGAAAATAAGGACTTCAACTGAATTGAAAGAAAAACAGGAGATGGAACCGAGTAATGAAACAGCTACAATATTTGAAATGTTATTGGAACTTGAACAGGAAATAAAAGAACTACATGTGAAAATTGAAGCCATAATCAATGATGAAAATGAAAATAAAGATATTGAAAAAATGATTGAAGTTAAATTTAAACAAGTAAAAAGTGATATCCTGGATGAATTGAATAACCAAACGAATGTACCAAAGGAGAAAACTGAAAAAAAAGTTAGGCGTGGCAATCATGGCGTGAAATCAGAAAGCGAGTTTGTCGCATTTTTAAAAAAAGAATTTTGGAATGCCAATCCTGCAAATGAGAAATTAAAAGGGGAAGATAATAAGAAATTTAAAGAAGAAGCAAGAACGGCTTATTCTTATTTTTATCACGATGGATTGTTCCGTGATGAAGACTTAAAAAGTGAATCTGGGGGATTTGAACTTAAATTAAAAATAAATAACCAAGAGTCGATAATTACCGGACAAAATAGGAAGGAAATTATGAAGAATTACTTTGAAAAAGTTATCATACCAAAAATACAAAATGGAGAAAAAGCATTTAAGGAAAATCCTGATGAATTAATCAGTCCCGAATATAAGATGACTGAGAGCATTGAACCTGGTGATGAATATGTTGAAGAACTTGATTTATCAGGATTATTAAAAGCAAGTACAAATGAAAAAGCGGAACCTTAAAATATATGGTCCGCTTTTTCATCGTAGATTCTTATTCATAAACCACTCTAAAGATGTTTCTAAATTATGTATGATGAATTCGGCAGATTCTTCATCTACTTTTTGTAATGCTTTCACCTGTTGGACAGCTCGGCTAAGTCGAGCATTCGTTTCATCGTTTGTTTCCAAATTCAGTGGCAGCAGGGCAAGTTCTTCTTGCAGTCTCTGGAGGAGTGTAAAGTTAATGTTTTCTGTTTTTCCAGTTTCTAATTGACTTAAATAACCTGACGATGTATCTAATATTTTGGCAAATTCGTTCAATCCATAACCTTTTTGAATACGAAGTTCCCTGATTTTTTCTCCTAAGTTACCCAGCATACAGTTCCCCTCCATTTTACTCCTTTCAATATAATTCGAGGTTAAGGTTGAAAATTCCTTTTGCGATTTCAGAAGCTAAAATGTGATTTTGTATCAAAGTATTTAAATACTAACCATGAGAGATGCTAAGCTATCAATATGTAAACCCGCTTGGAGTGTGAGTTACACCCCAAGCGGTTTCTAAATAATTGAGAAAATTAATAAATTGACCTCTTAGATTCTAGAACTGCATACAGCTCCTCCCAAAACATAGATGGATTCTTAGAAAAAGTTCTTAATCCATATTTGGTTTTGCTTGTCATTTGTTTTGACCTTAACAGGTAACAAACTCTTTTCGCTCTTGTAATACAAACGAAAAAGATACGACGCTGTTCATTGAGCTCTTTTGGTATGTTAACGGTAGAGTAAAATGGAAAATTCCCCTCTTCCATCCCTAACATAATGACTACCTCAAATTCAAGACCTTTGGAACTATGTCTTGTTGATATGGTTACTTGGTTCTCAGGTTTTCCGACTTGAGAAAACCTTAACAAATCGTAGTCACTTAATTCCCCTTCAGTTGTCTGAAGTTGGAACGAACTTAATTGTTCCTTCTCAGTTGTGAACCTTTGAGAATCAGAAACTATTTGTTCTAGATTAAGATTGTCTAATAAATATGAAAGCCAAAGGTTTAGACTATGTTGAAAATGGACACTTTGACGCAAAAGAGATAAAAAATATTTTCTCTCATGTAATTTACTGTCATCAGACAATTCTCCGTTTAGTTTAGATAAAATATTTATCCAAAATTCTACTATGTCTGTAAATGCTACAGATGAATTGTCTAAAACCCAAGATGCACAGTCTTTTAGCCATAAGATAATTTTACTTTTTAAAAATTCATGCTTAGCTAGGTAATGCGGGATGTTAACTTCATTCATAACGCTACTTAATGCTTTTACTTGGTCACCACTTCCGACAAGAATACATATCTCTTCTAATGGAATATTTTTATTAACACAATCCGGAATAATATTATTAACCACATATTTATATTGCTCATCCATTTCTGCATCACACGAAATAAAGTGAAAATCGGCTTTCTCGCCAGCCCTGGTTCCCGCTTTATATTCTCTATCGTCCAAATTTAATGCAACCGTGGCAGCGTCGATAATATCTTGATTGCTTCTGTAATTTGTTTTCAGGTCAATCGACATAATATTAGGAGTATCGTATAGCTCTAATAAGTAATCAGGGATGGCTCCTTGAAAGCCATATATGCTTTGGTCAGGGTCCCCAACTGCAAAGATTTTAATATTTGTTTTGTGAAATAGTGTAAGAACCATCTCATGAAGAGGCTTTCCTAAGTCTTGATATTCATCAATAAGTATCCAAGGGAACTTTGCTTCTAAACATTTTCTAACATATTCTTGTTCCTTTATTAGCGTTGTAGCACACTTAATTATCTCAATAAAATCAACCTGATTCCTTTCTCTAAGTCGATGTTCATACTCTGTGGCAACTTCTCTTGCGATATCGTTTGGTTCTGTCTCAATGAAACTAATTCCACCGATTTGCTGATTTCTTTCCTTGTCCATAGCTTCAACCTTTACAGACCTTCTATCAATGCCGCGGTCTTCAAGTATTTCTTTAAACAATTGGGCTTTGTCGCTCTTTGAGATAATGTTTAATGGTAAACAAACCGCAGTATCATAAAGATGGGCAAAAGGGACAATCACTTCAGAGATACAAAAAGAGTGTACAGTATCAAGAACAACATTTTGTCTTTTTTGATAACCAAAAGTTTTTAATCTATTTGTAAATTCCTTAGCAGCTTCATTACTGTAAGTAATACAAGCTAAACCTCTAGGTTCTTTAATTTTTTCTTTTAATAAGTGCATGATTTTTAGGGAAAGTACAGTTGTTTTTCCACTCCCAGGTCCTGCTTTAACAACTGTACTCATGTTAGACTTAAATGCAGCATGTTGGTCAGGGTCTTTTTTTATTTGCTCAAGCTTTATCGAATATAAGTCCATCATAAATCATCCACTTTTGAAAATATTGATTGTATGGCTTCTTCAATATATGAAGGAATATTATCCTTAGTACATTCAGTAGAAAGACCTTGTGCAAACCTTCCTTTTCCTATACGAGAATGCTTATTCTCTACCTTTTTTAAGCAATCCACATAATTTTTACTATTTATAGAGTCTTTAAAGTTTTTCTTTTGAATTGTTCCCCCTGAAGTTAATTCATTAAAAACTTTGGTGAAAATTTCTTTATCTCTTGAGGTATCCATCATATCAATTTCCATGGTGTGAATACCTATAAAAAAATCGTACTGTTTATAAAATTCATCTGCATCATTAATATCGCTAGGTATATGATTCTCATCAACCTTACCTAATTCAAGTAGTATTTTCCTGGTTCTATCAAGTCCATCATATCCATAATAATTATGTTGCTTATCAAACATATACCCGAATATTCTTTTTGAATCGGCACTGTCTCTATAGTAATAAT
>NZ_BCUY01000101.1 GCF_001591465.1 Cytobacillus firmus NBRC 15306 | reverse complement strand
GGGAGGCTCGTCTTGTGCTTGAGGCCCGCAGGATGCGGGTCATGCAGACGTTGCCACAGGACGTGGCGTTTTTAGTCTGCGTTCCTTCGTGGGCAAGGCGCTTCCGCTTTTCTTCTTACATATTCCGCCGGTACTGCCCGCCCACTTCGTATAATGCACGGGTAATCTGGCCGAGGCTTGCCGCTTTGACGGTTTCCATCAGCTCGGCGAAAATGTTTCCGCCGCTGACTGCTGCTTCCTTCAATTGTTTCAGTGCCTCTTCCGATTTGTCTTTGTTGCGTTCCTGGAAGCTGCGCAGATTGCGGATTTGCGTTTCTTTTTCTTCCTTCGTTGCCCTTGCAAGCTCCATGTTGTTCATTTCTTCCTCTGATGGAGGATTAGGGTTCAAGTAAGTGTTGACCCCGATAATTGGAAGCTCGCCAGTATGCTTTTTCATTTCATAGTACATGGACTCATCCTGGATTTTGCCGCGCTGGTATTGAGTTTCCATTGCACCGAGAACGCCGCCGCGGTCATTGATGCGTTCGAACTCTCTCAGTACCTGTTCTTCCACAAGATCTGTGAGCTCATCCACGATAAAGGCACCCTGAAGCGGATTTTCATTTTTCGACAAGCCATGCTCTTTTGTAATGATCATCTGGATAGCCATTGCACGGCGGACAGATTCTTCTGTCGGTGTCGTAATGGCTTCATCATACGCATTGGTATGAAGGGAGTTGCAGTTATCCTGAAGCGCCATTAACGCCTGCAGTGTAGTACGGATATCGTTAAAATCAATTTCCTGTGCATGCAGGGAACGCCCTGAAGTCTGAATATGGTACTTCAGCTTCTGGCTTCTCTCGTCCGCACCATATTTATCTCTCATAACCGTTGCCCAGATGCGGCGCGCCACACGGCCGAGCACGGTATACTCCGGATCCAGTCCGTTCGAGAAGAAGAATGAAAGGTTAGGAGCAAAATCATTGATGTTCATGCCTCTGCTCAAATAGTACTCCACATACGTAAAGCCATTTGCCAGTGTAAAGGCAAGCTGTGAAATCGGGTTAGCCCCCGCTTCCGCGATATGGTAGCCGGAAATCGATACAGAGTAGTAATTGCGGACTTTATGGTCAATGAAGTACTGCTGAATATCCCCCATCATTCTCAAAGCGAATTCTGTCGAGAAGATACATGTATTCTGTCCCTGGTCTTCTTTTAAAATGTCAGCCTGAACGGTTCCGCGGACAGTCTGCAGCGTTTTCGCCCTTACCTCGGTGAATTCTTCTGGTGTCAGCACGCGGCCAAGCTCCTGCTCTTTTGCTTCAATCTGCTGTTCGATCGCTGTGTTCATGAACATCGCCAAAATAATCGGAGCCGGCCCATTAATCGTCATCGAAACAGATGTAGATGGATGGCACAGGTCAAAACCGGCATACAGCTTCTTCATATCGTCCAGTGTACAGATGCTGACGCCGCTCTCCCCGACTTTTCCGTAAATATCCGGGCGGTAGTCAGGATCTTCTCCGTAGAGTGTTACAGAATCAAAGGCTGTGCTCAAGCGCTTTGCGGCATCATCTTTGGACAGATAATGGAAGCGGCGGTTTGTCCGTTCCGGTGTCCCTTCTCCGGCAAACTGTCTCTTCGGATCTTCACCCTCGCGCTTGAACGGGAATACACCCGCTGTATACGGGAAAGAACCCGGCACGTTTTCTCTGTATACCCAGCGGATGATTTCTCCGTAATCCTTGTACTTAGGAAGTGCCACTTTTGGAATGGACAGTCCGGATAAGCTCTTTGTTTTTAAAACCGTCACGATTTCTTTATCGCGGATTTTTGTTACAAATTGCTCGCCTGAGTATTTTTCCTTCAGATCTTCCCAGCCTGCAAGAATGTTCTTTGTTTCAGCCGTCAGCTTTTCTTCTGCCGCGGATTTAATGGCTTCAAGCGAAGCTATGACTTCTTCGTTTCCTTCTTGTTCTTTTACAGCAAGCATTGCCCCTTCCAGCTGGAACAGTTTGCGGGCAAGATCGGCCTGCTCTTCGGCTTTTTTATGGTAGCCGCGGACTGTTTCCGATACTTCGCGGAGATAATAGCGCTGTTCATTCGGAATAATGACATTCTGCTTTTCGACTTTTGCGTTTTTTGTAAAACTTGTCTTCCAGTCTGTACCTGCTTTTTCATTAATCGTTTCCACCAGTGCCGCAAACACCGCATTTGTGCCCGGGTCATTGAACTGGCTCGCAATGGTTCCGTAGACAGGCATGTCTTCAAGCTCTTTTTCAAAAAGCATCCGGCTGCGCTGGTACTGCTTTTGTACCTGGCGCATCGCATCCTCAGAGCCTTTACGCTCGAATTTATTAATGACGATCAAATCTGCATAATCGATCATATCAATTTTTTCAAGCTGGGAAGGCGCACCGAATTCGCTTGTCATCACATACATCGAAGCATCACAAATTTCCGTAATGCCGGCATCTCCCTGCCCGATTCCGCTTGTTTCCACAATAATCAGGTCAAAGCCGGCTGCTTTGACAACTGAAATCGCATCCTGAATCGCAAGCGACAGCTCGCTGCGGGAATTTCTTGTTGCCAGGCTTCGCATGTAGACGCGCGGATTAAAGATAGCGTTCATGCGTATACGGTCGCCAAGAAGCGCACCGCCCGTTTTTTGTTTTGTCGGGTCAACTGAAAGGATCGCAACTTTTTTCTCCGGAATTTCGTTGATAAAACGGCGGATCAATTCGTCTGTCAGCGAGCTTTTTCCGGCACCGCCTGTTCCTGTAATCCCTACAACCGGAACCTGCTTTTCGAGGGATTTCACTTTCTCCATAACCGGCTCAAGCGCAGCTGCCGCTTCCTTGCCTGCTGTTACCTGATGCTCAGCCAGTGTAATCAGCTTGGCAATGGCATTTGTTTCCCCATCCTGAAGCTTTTCAATCTGCTCGGATGCTTCGGCTGTAAACGTCGGGAAATCACATTCCTTGATCATTCGGTCAATCATTCCTTGGAGACCGTATTGGCGGCCGTCTTCCGGCGAGAAAATCCTCGCGATTCCATAGTCATGCAATTCTTTGATTTCCTTCGGGATGATGACACCGCCGCCGCCGCCATAAATGCGGATGTGGGATGCGCCTCTTTCCTTCAGAAGATCATACATATATTTGAAGTACTCCACATGTCCTCCCTGATAAGAGGAAATGGCGATTCCCTGCACATCTTCCTGAATCGCAGCATTCACGACTTCCTCCACAGAACGGTTATGCCCGAGGTGGATGACCTCTGCCCCGCTTGCCTGTATGATGCGGCGCATAATATTAATGGAAGCATCATGCCCGTCAAATAGGCTGGAAGCCGTCACAAAACGAATATGATTTTTCGGCTTATAGACTTCTGGATTGCTCATCGTTCTCCCCCTTGTCCGTAAACGCAAGGCTCATCCCTGCGCACTATTCTTAAGCTTTTTCCGAGACTTTTCCCGAATCCTTTATTCCCTGGAAAAGAAGATTGGTCTGCAGCTGGATATATTCCTCGATGCTGTACATTTTCTGCAGGGACCAGCGGCGGAATGCCCACATTTGCCCCTGGACAAAAATGTTATGGGCGATCATTTTGATTTTCTCCTCCGGCAACTCCAGTTCCCCATTCTCCACGCAAAGGGTAATGACATGCTCGAACATGCCGACCATTTCAATTTCTTTTTTCAGAACATATGGAAGGGCATCCTTTGTCAGCGCCTTTACCTCCTGGTACATGACAAGCACTTCATCCTGCATTTCGTCGACCACTTTGAAGTAATCGGCGATGCCCTGCTTCAGGCTCTCAAGCGTGCCCTGTTTTGTATCAAGGCCTTTTTGAAGCCGCTCGGCAACCTGATCGTAAATGCTGTCACAAACCAGGTATAGAACGTCTTCTTTTGTCCGGATGTATTCGTAAAGCGTTCCAATACTAAAACCAGATGCCTTTGCGATCTCTCTAGTTGTTGTACGATGGAACCCTTTTTGGATAAAAAGGGTGACGGCACCTTTAATCATCTGATCACGTCTTTTTTTGACAAGACGCTCATCTTTAACAGAAGCCTGCACTTCCCGTTTCTTCATTGTTACCTACCGCCTCCCCCAGTCAGACATATTATTTCGTTACCATACGAGAGATTACGAGACGCTGGATTTCCTGTGTGCCTTCGTAGATTTGCGTGATTTTAGCGTCGCGCATGAAGCGTTCTACCGGGTAATCCTTTGTATATCCATAGCCGCCAAAGATTTGAACGGCGTCTGTGGTTACTTTCATGGCCGTGTCGCCCGCAAGAAGTTTGGACATGGCAGATTCCTTTCCGTATGGAAGCCCTTCTGATTCCAGCCATGCTGCCTGGTAAGTTAATAGTCTTGAAGCTTCGATGCTTGTTGCCATGTCTGCAAGTTTAAAGCCGATTCCCTGCTGGGCAGCGATTGGCTTGCCGAATTGGTGGCGTTCTTTAGCGTATTCGATGGAAGCATCCAGTGCACCCTGAGCGATTCCGACTGCCTGGGCAGCGATGCCATTGCGGCCGCCATCCAGTGTCATCATGGCAACTTTGAAGCCTTCGCCTACATTGCCAAGCACGTTCTCAACCGGCACCTTACACTCTTCAAAAATAATCTCAGTTGTAGGTGATGAACGTATTCCCAATTTCTTTTCCTTCTTGCCGACAGAGAAGCCTTCAAAGCCTGCTTCCACGATGAACGCTGTTGCTCCTTTATGCTTGGAGGATGGATCTGTCAGGGCAAACACAACATAGATATCTGCGATTCCGCCGTTTGTGATGAAAATTTTGCTGCCGTTTAAGACGTAATGATCGCCCTCAAGACGTGCTGTCGTTCTCATTCCGCCGGCATCAGATCCGCTGCCCGGCTCAGTAAGTCCGTATGCGCCGATTTTTTCACCTTGTGCCATCGGCTTTAAGTATTTTAGCTTTTGCTCTTCGCTGCCGAACTTGAAGATCGGCCAGCCTGCAAGGGACGTATGGGCAGAAAGAGTTACACCTGTTGATGCACATACTCTTGAAAGCTCTTCAACTGCGATGCAGTAAGCAAGGTAATCACTGCCGATTCCGCCGTACTCTTCAGGCCACGGAATCCCGGTTAAGCCAAGCTCGGCCATTTTGTCAAATATCTCTCTGTCAAATCGCTCTTCTTCGTCGCGCTCAGCAGCGGTCGGCGCCACTTCGTTCCTGGCAAAATCGCGCACCATTTTTCTGATCATTTCATGCTCTTCACTTAATTGGAAATTCATTGTTGGTCCCTCGCTTTATATGGATTTGATGATTTTTTAATAAAGGCTGATTTACAGCTGTTTGCTGATGACAATCCGCTGAATTTCGCTTGTGCCTTCATAGATTTCGGTAATTTTTGCATCGCGGAAGTAGCGCTCAACCGGGTAATCCTCTGTGTAGCCGTAGCCGCCGAATACCTGGATGGCTTCTGTTGTCACGTCTACTGCTGTTTTGGATGCAAACAGCTTTGCCATGGAGGCTTCGAGTCCGCACTTGATGCCGCGCTGGCGCATGTCTGCCGCGCGATAGATTAATAGTTTCGCTGCTTCTACGCTAGTCGCCATGTCTGCAAGCTTAAAACCGACACCCTGCTGAGCGGCGATCGGCTTGCCGAACTGTACGCGTTCCTTTGCATAACCCGCAGCTGCTTCAAAAGCTGCTTCTGCGATTCCAAGTGCCTGTGAAGCAATCCCGATCCGTCCGGCATCCAGATTAGCCATCGCAATCTTGAAGCCCTCTCCTTCATTACCGAGGAGATTTTCAGCCGGAACCCGCATATCTTCAAATGTCAGCTGCAGCGTTCTTGAGCCGTGCAGACCCATTTTGTGCTCATCTTTTCCAAATACAAGGCCTGGCGTATCCTTCTCGACAATGAAAGCGGAGATGCCTTTGCTGCCAAGCTCCGGATTTGTGGATGCAAATACAATATTTACGTCTGCTTCGCCAGCATTCGTGATGAACACTTTTGAGCCATTAATGACATAATGGTCTCCATCTTTTACCGCACGGGATTTCAGGCTTCCCGCATCTGAGCCTGCGCTCGGTTCAGTGAGGCAAAACGCTCCGAGATACTCGCCTGAAGCAAGCTTCGGAATATATTTCTGCTTTTGCTCTTCCGTACCGAAGTAAAGGATTGGGTTTGTTCCAACCGATGTGTGGACCGATAATATAACGCCCACTGTCGCACTCACACGGGACAGTTCATGGATGGCGATAATGTAAGAGGTAAAGTCCATTTCGGATCCGCTGTATTTTTCAGGAATCGGTATCCCCATCAGGCCAAGCTCGCCCATTTTGCGGAGAATCTCCCTTGGAAATTCGCCCTGCTCCATTTTTTCCACAAAAGGGGCGATTTCCGCATGGGCAAAATCGCGCACCATTTTTCTCATCATTTCCTGCTCTTCTGTAAATCTCAGGTTCATTTTTATACCCTCCGATGCTGCCTGGCTTTGCTGGCCAAGGCCTATTGTTTATTCGTAAACGTAGAAGCCTCTGCCTGTCTTCTTGCCAAGCCAGCCGGCTTTTACATATTTTCTTAACAGCGGGCATGGGCGGTATTTATCATCCCCAAAGCCTTCATGCAGGGTTTCCATAATATACAGACATGTGTCGAGACCAATAAAGTCGGCCAAAGTCAGCGGTCCCATTGGATGGTTCATGCCGAGCTTCATCACTTCATCAATGGCCTCTTTTGTCGCGACCCCTTCATAAAGCGTAAAGATTGCTTCATTGATCATTGGCATCAGAATCCGGTTGGATACGAATCCCGGGAAATCATTCACTTCAACAGGCACTTTTTTAAGCGTCTTCGTAATGTCTTCAATCGTTTGATACACTTCGTCAGCTGTCGCAAGGCCACGGATGATTTCCACTAGCTTCATCACCGGCACCGGGTTCATAAAATGCATGCCGATTACTTTTTCCGGACGCTTTGTTGCTGCTGCGATTTCTGTAATTGGCAGGGATGACGTGTTGCTTGCCAGAATCGTATGCTCTGGTGCAATTTCATCGAGCTGGCTGAAGATCTTCGTTTTGATTTCCATATTTTCAACTGCTGCTTCTATGACGAGCTCCACATTTTTGGCGTCCTGCAGATCACTTGAAGCGGTTACATTTTTAAGCACCGCTTCCATCTCGTCCGCTGTCATGCGCTCTTTTTCCACCTGGCGGGAAAGATTCTTGTTAATCACAGCAAGTCCGCGTTCCACAAACTCCGGCTTTAAGTCGTTTAAGATGACGCTGTAGCCTGCCTGTGCACAAACCTGTGCGATTCCTGAACCCATTTGTCCAGCACCGATTACCATAATGTGTTTTACGTTCATTTTTGTATCCTCCGTTCTGGGGTTTGCGGTTGTTCTATATTTGCTTTTCTGGCCGCTGAGCCGTTGAATCCAATCTTGTTTTCGTTTATCCCAATTTACTGCTGCTTCGGAACCTCAATCATCACCGCATCGCCCTGACCGCCGCCGCTGCAGATGGCCGCGATGCCGATTCCGCCTCCGCGGCGCTTCAGTTCGTGCATCAGGGTCAGAATGATTCTTGCTCCGCTCGCGCCAATTGGGTGGCCGAGTGCCACAGCCCCGCCGTTGACGTTTACTTTTTCTGCATCAAGACCGGCAATTTTTCCGCTTGTTAAAGCCACGGCCGCAAATGCTTCATTTATTTCAAATAGGTCAATCTCTTCCAGGGTTTTTCCTGTCTTTTTCAAAAGAGCATTAATGACAAGGCCCGGTGTCTGCGGGAAGTCTTTGGCTTCCACCGCAAGAGCTGTATGGCCGAGAATATAAGCTTCCGGTTTTTTGCCTTCGCGTTCTGCCCGTTCTTCGCTCATCAATACCAATGCTGCTGCCCCGTCGTTAACGCCAGGCGCATTTCCGGCAGTGATCGTTCCGTCGGAGTTAAAAACAGATCCGAGCTTAGCGAGCTTTTCTAAAGAAGTATCTTTACGAGGAGACTCATCCTGAGAAACAACAACCGGATCCCCTTTTCGCTGAGGCACTTCAACCGGAACGATTTCTTCTGCCAGTTTGCCGGATTCGATTGCAGCAAATGCACGCTCATGGCTTCTCAGCGCCCAATTGTCCTGATCTTCACGGCTGATTTCGAATTCTTTCGCTGTCGAGTTTCCGTACGTTCCCATATGGACGCCAGTGAAGCTGCAGCTTAATCCGTCGTGGACCATTAAATCCTTGACTGTTGAATCACCCATGCGCAGGCCCCAGCGTGCTTTTGGCAAAATATATGGCGCGTTGCTCATGGACTCCATGCCGCCGGCTACGATGACTTCCTCGTCACCTGCCCGGATAATTTGATCTCCCAGTGTGACGCTTCGCATGCCGGAAGCACAAACTTTATTGATCGTTTCCGTTTTCACTTCCCATGGCAATCCTGCTTTTCTGGCAGCCTGACGTGAAGGGATCTGGCCCTGGCCTCCCTGGAGAACAGTTCCGAGAATCACTTCATCTACATCCTCTGGATTGACGCCGGCACGGTTCAGCGCTTCTTTTACTGCAAATCCGCCAAGGTCAGAAGCTGTAAAGCTGCTGAGCGCTCCGGCAAATTTTCCAAAAGGTGTTCTTACTCCGCTAAGAATTACGGTTTTCCCCATTAAGAATCGCTCCCTTGTACTATTAATTTAAAATGTTCTAATAATTAATTTGAAAAAAAATCGGGTCTATGAAGCAGTTCTGGTTGAAGTTAAATACTAGTGAAGGTGTGTTGGCTGACTGAACGCTCGCTCGAAAAAACCGCGAAATCAAAGGATTTTCTCCCTCATCAGCAGACAAGCAAAATTGTAAGCGCTTTATCATTTTCTATTTTACTAGAAAAATAGCGGAAATTGAAACACTTTACACAAAATTCAGGTAAAAACATTTTTCGTCAAAATGCATTACTGGAATTTCGGCAGTGCTTCAATTTCCACTTTCACTATGCTAGGATGCTAAATTCCGGCTTTCGCCCACCACGGACTTTTCGAGAATTTCAGCAACATCGTACGTATGAACCTGTTCTTCCACTTCTTTCGCTTTCGTTCCATCAGACAGCATGGTTAAGCAGTATGGACATCCTGAACTGATCACGGATGGATTCACTGCCAATGCCTGCTCTGTGCGTGATACGTTGATGCGGTGTCCGGTTTCTTCCTCCATCCACATCAGGCCGCCTCCCGCTCCGCAGCACATGCCGGTTTCGCGGTTTCGTTCCATTTCCACAAGCTTGACGCCCGGGATGCTCTTAAGGATTTCACGCGGAGGATCATACACCTCGTTGTAGCGTCCCAGATAGCAGGAATCATGGAAGGTAATCGTTTCTTCCACAGCATATTGAGGCTTCAGCCTGCCTTCTTCCACAAGCTGTGCAAGCACTTCAGTATGGTGATAAACCTCTGCCTCTAATCCGAAATCCGGATACTCATTTTTAAAGATGTTGTAGGCATGAGGATCAATCGTGACGATCTTTTTCACTTCATTTTTCTCAAACTCTTCAATGTTCTTTGTGGCAAGCTCCTGGAACAAGAACTCGTTTCCAAGACGTCTTGGCGTGTCACCGGAGTTCTTTTCCTTGTTGCCAAGGATAGCGAACTTGACGCCGGCCTCATTCATTAGTCTCGCAAAGGAAAGAGCGATCTTCTGGCTGCGGTTGTCGTAAGAGCCCATGGAGCCAACCCAGAATAAGTATTCGAACTCTTCTCCCGCCTTTTTCATTTCCTTCACTGTCGGCACATGAACATCTTCACGTGCTTCTCTCCAGTCTTCGCGCTCCTTGCGGTTCAGTCCCCAAGGATTGCCCTGGCGCTCGATATTGGTCATGGCGCGCTGTGCATCAGCATCCATTTTACCCTCTGTTAAAACAAGGTAGCGGCGCAGATCAATGATTTTATCAACATGTTCATTCATAACCGGGCATTGGTCTTCACAGTTGCGGCAAGTCGTACAAGCCCAGATTTCTTCTTCTGTGATGACTTCCCCGATCAGGCTTGGGCTGTAAGCAAGGCCAGCCGCAGCTTCTTCTGCACCCTGGCCGGCAGCTGCAAGGGCAAGCTGATTGCCTTTCGTGTTGGAAAAAGCGAATGTCGGCACCCATGGCTGCTTTGACGTGACAACCGCACCGTGATTCGTTAAATGATCACGCAATTTCAGGATTAAATCCATTGGCGAAAGCATTTTTCCCGTGCCGGTTGCCGGACACATATTGGTACAGCGTCCGCATTCCACACACGCATAGAAGTCAATCATCTGATGCTGTGTAAAATCTTCAATCTTTCCGACACCAAAGCTTTCCTGTGATTCATCTTCAAAGTCGATTGCCTTTAATTTCCCCGGATTGTCCAGCCGGTTGAAATATACGTTGGCCGGTCCAGCGATTAAGTGCGCATGCTTGGATTGAGGTACATACACCAGGAATGCAAGCAGGAATAATAAATGAATCCACCATGCGATATAAAAGACAGCAATTGAGGCTGTTTCACCCATCCATAAGAATCCGCCGGCAATCAGGGAAGCAACCGGTTCTGTCCAGGTTCCTTCATGGCCATGCCAGATCATGCTCATTCCATTCCCAAGCAGGACGGAAAGCATGAGCCCGCCGATAAAAATAAGGACGAGACCTGATTTGAATCCGCGCTTTAAGCGGACAAGCTTTTCCACATAACGGCGGTAGAAAGCCCAGATTACCGCAACAAGGATCATCAGGGTCACAATTTCCTGGAAAAAGGTGAAGCCAGGATATAATGGGCCAAGCGGCAAATGCGCACCTGGCTTAATTCCTTTGATAATAAAATCAATCGCTCCAAATTGGACAAGAATGAAGCCATAGAAAAACATCACGTGGATGATTCCGCTTTTCTTATCCTTTAAAAGCTTTTTCTGGCCAAATACGTTGACCCAGATCTTCTCAAGGCGCTCTTTCACCTTGCCGTCAAACTCTACCTTTTTGCCAAGCTTGATATATTCAATCCGCGTCTTCACAACATAGACAAACAGGCTGATAGCGTAAGCGGTTACAAGAAGAAATGCAATTAAGTTGATCCATAATAAACCGTTCATGGGCATGGTGCTCCTTTCTTCATCTTAGAAAATTTTAAAAACAATATAATTTTCTGAATTTACTCTTACTCCCATTATATTATGAATGAGCATTCAGTCAACCATTTTTCATTAAACTTGTTCAAAATATTTAATTATTTTCATT
>NZ_BCUY01000100.1 GCF_001591465.1 Cytobacillus firmus NBRC 15306 | reverse complement strand
ACTTATTCTAATAAAATGATTTGTAAAAGGGTAAACATTTATTAATAAGAAATAACTGAACATATAAAAAAAGCCGAAATTTTTCGGCTTTAAAAAGTTTCTACCAGATTTATATAGATTTGTTTCGATTCATTGGTATTTTTTCTGTTTTCTTTAAGGGAAGATTCAATGGCTTCTCTGGTAACTACGGGAAAATCAAAATGACCGCATGTTGTACATTTTTGGAATAAGCTGCCGGCAACATTCACTTCAATGCCATCAATTGTCCGGAAAACGGCTGGCCCATCTGTTTCAGCAAATCTGTGACGGCAGTGACTATGTTCTTGCATAAAAGCTTCCCTCCAAGAAAAATATTATTTTCCTCATTATTATAAAGGAAATATTCTGAACTTTAAAGTAATTTACCCATAACAGTTTATTCCAGCAGGGGTCATTTTGAATCAATACATGAAATATTCAAAAAAGTGTTGACTATTAGCGGTTTACTGTAGTAAAGTTTAGAGAAAATTTAATATTTGATTTCTTATCCAGAGAGGTCGAGGGTAAGGCCCGACGACGCCTCAGCAACCAGCAATCGCATTTTGATTGAAAAGGTGCTAATTCCTGCAAGTTTTTTAGAAACTTGAAAGATAAGAAGAATGGCTGTTCACATTAAAAAGTCTTCTTCTTATAGAAGGCTTTTTTTATTTTAAAGAAGGAGTGTTTACCAGCATGTACAATATTGACACCAAATTAGCGCAAATCGGAAACAGGAGCGAATCAGCAACAGGAGCAGTCAATCCACCTGTATACTTTTCAACCGCCTACCGCCATGAAGGCATTGGCCAGTCAACTGGCTTTGATTATAGCCGAACAGGCAATCCTACCCGCCAGCTGCTTGAAAAGGCAATCGCCGATCTGGAAGAAGGCGACCAGGGCTATGCCTGCAGTTCCGGAATGGCAGCCATTCTTACGATTCTTTCCCTCTTTAAATCAGGAGATGAATGGATTGTTTCCAAGGATTTATACGGCGGAACCTATCGTCTGCTTGAACAGGGCTTCAAAAAATGGGGACTGCAGAGCAAATATGTGAATACGAGCACTCCGGAAAGTGTTGAAGCGCTTATCACTGAAAATACGAAGGCTATATTCCTGGAGACTCCCACTAATCCGCTGATGGAAGAGACAGACATTCAGTTGATAGCTGACATCGCGAAACAGCATAATATTCTACTGATCGTGGATAACACGTTTTATACCCCCCTTCTTCAGCAGCCGCTAAAGCTTGGAGCTGATATTGTCATCCATAGTGCAACAAAGTATCTTGGAGGCCATAATGATGTCCTTGCCGGTTTAATTGTCGCAAAAGGCAAACAGTTATGTGAGGATCTTGCCATGAACCACAATGCTGCAGGTGCAGTCCTTAGCCCATTTGATTCCTGGCTTTTGATCAGAGGCATGAAGACACTCTCTCTTCGCATGGAACGGCATGAGAAAAATGCCCGGGAATTAGCGGCTTTCTTATCAAACCACGCTGCCGTAACGGATGTTCTTTATCCAGGCAAAGGAGGAATGATATCTTTCCGGGTCCAGGATGAATCCTGGGTGAATCCTTTTCTGCAGAGCCTCTCCCTCATCTCCTTTGCTGAAAGCCTTGGCGGAGTCGAGAGTTTTATAACATATCCCGCAACACAGACGCATGCTGACATCCCCGAAGAGATCCGTATTGAAACAGGTGTCTGTAACAGGCTTCTGCGTTTCTCGGTTGGAATCGAAAATGCAGAAGATTTGAAGGCGGATCTTGAACATGCTTTTGCAAAAGTTGTTAAGGAGGCAGTACGATGAGTACGAATTACACATTCCAAACGAAATTGCTTCACAATAATCATAAATTCGACCCGGAAACAGGAGCTGTCAGTGTACCGATCCAGCATGCATCCACTTTCCATCAAAAAGATATAGATGCATTCGGAAAATATGATTACAGCCGCAGCCTGAATCCAACAAGGGAAGCACTTGAGGAAGTAATTGCCGAGCTTGAAGAAGGGATTAGAGGGTTTGCCTTTTCTTCTGGAATGGCTGCCATTTCCACAGCATTCCTCCTCTTGTCACAGGGTGATCATGTGGTCATTACAGAAGACGTATATGGCGGAACCTATCGCATGACAACAGAAGTCCTGTCCCGTTTTGGCATTGAGCACACATTTGTTGATATGACAAATCTTGAGGAAGTAAAAGAAGCAATCCGTCCCAATACGAAAGTTTTCTATGTAGAGACTCCTTCCAATCCGCTGCTGAAGGTGACAGATATACAGGCCATCAGTTCAATGGCAAGACAGCATGGAGCCCTGACATTTGTGGATAATACTTTCCTTACCCCTGCCCTTCAAAAACCGCTCTCTTTAGGTGCAGATATAGTGCTGCACAGCGCAACCAAATTTTTATCCGGACACAGCGACGTCGTGGCTGGCCTGGCGATTGTGAAAGATCCGGAATTAGGTGCAAGACTTGCTTTTCTCCAGAACTCCTTTGGAGCTGTTCTGGGTGTTCAGGATGCCTGGCTTGTGCTGAGAGGCATTAAAACTCTGCAGGTAAGGCTCGATCAGTCTGTGAAATCAGCTGAGAAGATTGCCCGTTTCCTTCATGATCACCCTGCAGTAAAAAAGGTTCATTATCCCGGTTTTGCAGAACATCCCGGCTATGACATCCAGAAAAAGCAGGCTGTGAACGCTGGTGCGGTCTTATCTTTTGAACTTGAAGATGAACAGTCGATGAGAGTATTTGTGGAAAATGCGAAAATTCCTGTTTTTGCAGTAAGTCTGGGAGCAGTTGAATCCATTCTCTCCTACCCTGCCAAAATGTCGCATGCAGCCATGCCTGCACCTGAAAGAGAACAGCGCGGAATAACAGACAGTCTTCTCCGTCTTTCCGTTGGCCTGGAGAGCCCAGATGATATTATAGAAGATTTCAAGGCAGCTTTATCTGCTGCCGGTCAAACAAAGCATTCGATTTTACAGCGGGGGTGATACTTTGAGTTTCTTAAATAAATTAAAGAATGAAATCATCATAGCAGATGGCGCGATGGGAACTCTTCTGTACTCCTATGGTACCGACAGCTGTTTTGAGGAATTAAATCTATTACAATCAGAACAGATCCAGCACATCCATGAAGCATACATAGGCGCAGGGGCTGAATTGATCCAAACAAATACGTATGCTGCGAATTATCTGAAGCTTCAGCGGTATGGGCTTGAAGACTCTGTGAAAGAGATTAATAGTGCAGCAGCACGGATTGCCAAAAAAGCTGCCGCGGAACGTGCATATGTTGCTGGTACAATCGGCGGGATCAGGGGATTCAAGCCCAACATGATTACACTTGAAGAAATAAAAAGAAGCTTCAGGGAGCAGCTTTATTGCCTGCTGCTTGAGAATGTAGATGGTATTTTGCTTGAAACCTATTATGACCTGGAAGAGCTTGAGACTGTCCTTGCCATAGCCAGGAAAGAAACTGATTTGCCGATTATCGCACAGGTGTCTCTTCAGGAAGCGGGTGTGCTTCAGAACCAGACTTCTATCGCTGATGCTTTAGCAAAGCTTGAAGGCATTGGTGCGGATGTTGTGGGAATCAATTGCAGGCTTGGCCCCCATCATATGCTGAAAACGCTCGAAAGTGTGCCTTTGCCAAAACATGCCCATTTATCTGCTTATCCAAATGCCAGTATTCCAGCTTATACGGACGGCAAATTTCATTATGAAGGTGATGCGGAATATTTCCGGCAGTCCGCAATAGAATTCCGGAATCAGGGTGTCCGCCTTCTTGGAGGCTGCTGCGGAACAACACCTGACCATATCAAGGCGTTTGCTGATGTATTAAAAGGACTTCCACCAATCGAAGAAAAAGAAATTAAGGCAGTTAATAAAGTTATAGTTTCAGAGAAACCGGAATCATCCAGAGAGCTCCCTCCTCTTCAGGATATTGTCAGGGAAAGGCCTTCCGTAATTGTTGAGCTGGATCCCCCAAGGAAGCTTGATACTTCACGCTTTTTCGAAGGTGCAAAAGCATTGAAGGAAGCCGGAATAGATTCTATTACACTTGCAGATAACTCCCTTGCTTCCCCCCGGGTATGCAACTCTGCGCTTGGATATCTCGTCAGGCAGCAGACAGGATTGCGCCCGCTTGTTCATGTGACCTGCAGGGATCGGAATATAATTGGACTGCAATCCCATTTAATGGGTCTGCACGCACTTGGATTAAATGATATTCTTGCCGTAACGGGTGATCCTGCACGTGTCGGTGATTTTCCAGGAGCATCTTCTGTATATGATGTCTCATCATTTGAATTGATCAGTATGATCAAGCAGTTAAATGAAGGGTTATCTTTTTCAGGGAAAGATCTCGGCCAGAAAGCTGCCTTTTCAGTTGCAGGGGCTTTTAATCCCAATGTCCGCTCATTGGAAAAAGCTGTTGGACGGCTTGAAAAGAAAATTGAACATGGTGCAGATTATTTCATCTCGCAGCCTGTTTTTTCTGAAGAGAAGCTGCTGGAAGTTCATGAGGCTGTGAAAGATTTAAAAGCACCTGTTTATATAGGCCTAATGCCTCTTACCGGCAGCCGGAATGCAGAGTTTCTTCATAATGAAGTTCCGGGAATCAAAATTTCCGACAGTATTAGAAGCAGGATGGCTTCATTGAAAGATGATCCTGCACAGGCTGGAACTGAAGGCATAGCTATTGCCAAGTCGCTGATCGATGCCGCGGCAGAGCTGTTTAATGGCATTTACCTCATCACTCCATTTATGCGCTATGAAATGACTGTTGAACTATCAAACTATGCCCGTGAGACAACCGAACGGCTTTCAAGGAGGAAACAACATGCATAAACCATCACTGCAGGAGCAGATAAAAAAGAAAATCCTGATCATGGATGGAGCAATGGGCACCATGCTGCAGAGGGCCGATCTTACCGCGGATGACTTTGGCGGCGAAGAATATGAAGGCTGCAACGAAAATTTAAATATAACAGCTCCTTCGGTGATCGAACATATTCATCTTGAATATTTAAAAGCCGGCGCAGATATTATTGAAACCAATACCTTTGGCGCAACCAGCATTGTTCTGGCAGATTACGATCTGGAAGAAAAAGCTTATGAACTAAATAAAATTGCTGTTGAAATTGCCAGGGAAGCTGCAGACCGCATTTCAACTCCTGAATGGCCAAGATATGTGGCTGGTGCCATGGGACCTACGACGAAGACGCTGAGTGTAACCGGCGGGTCTACATTTGAAGAAATGATTGCGGCTTATGAAGAACAAGCCAGAGGGTTAATTGACGGTGGAGCCGATCTTCTTCTCCTGGAAACCAGCCAGGACATGCTGAATGTGAAGGCTGGATTTATCGGCATTGAAAAGGCATCAAAAAAGACGGGAATAAAGCTGCCGCTCATTGTTTCCGGAACAATTGAACCGATGGGCACAACCCTTGCAGGCCAATCGATTGAAGCCTTTTATATTTCGCTTGAACATATGAACCCTCTGGCAGTTGGACTCAACTGTGCGACAGGGCCCGAATTCATGCAGGATCATATCCGTTCTTTGTCAGGATTGGCATCCACAGCAGTCAGCTGCTATCCCAATGCAGGATTGCCTGATGAAGAAGGACAGTACCATGAAACTCCGGAATCACTGGCGAGCAAGCTTGAGGGCTTTGCCAAGGAAGGCTGGCTGAATATTGTCGGCGGCTGCTGCGGAACCACCCCTGAACATATTCAGGCGATTGCTGAGTCGGTTAAAGATTATAAACCCAGGAATTATGAGGGGAATTCAGTGCATAAAGTTTCTGGAATTGAACCTCTGATTTATGATGACCCGACATTAAGGCCCATTATGGTCGGCGAGCGCACAAATGTAATTGGCTCACGCAAGTTTAAAAGACTGATTGCTGAAGGAAAGTTCGAAGAAGCTGCTGAAATAGGCCGTGCACAAGTAAAAGGCGGTGCCCATGTTATTGATATTTGCCTTGCAGATCCTGACCGTGAAGAAATGCAGGATGTTGAAAACTTTATCAAGGAATTAGTAAAAAAAATTAAGGTTCCGCTGGTCATTGATTCAACTGATGAAACGGTTATCGAGAAGGCCCTCACCTATTCACAGGGGAAAGCCATCATAAATTCCATTAATCTGGAGGATGGCGAAGAAAGATTCGAAGCTATAGCTCCTCTCATTCATCGATATGGTGCAGCTGTGGTAGTAGGTACGATAGATGAAGTCGGAATGGGTGTTACGGCTGAACGTAAACTTGAGATTGCAAAGCGTTCTCATGATTTGCTTGTAAATAAATATCATATCCCGCCTCAGGATCTTATTTTTGACCCCCTCGTCTTCCCTGTCGGCACAGGGGATGAGCAATACATCGGGTCTGCAAAGGCAACGGTAGATGGAATCAGACTTATTAAAGAGGCACTTCCGGAGGTTCAAACCATTCTGGGAATCAGTAATGTTTCATTCGGCCTCCCTCCTGTCGGCAGGGAGATATTAAATTCAGTATTTCTGTATCACTGCACTCAGGCAGGCCTCGATTATGCGATAGTGAATACAGAGAAACTCGAAAGATTTGCTTCTATTTCAAAGGAAGAGGTCTTAATGGCTGAAAAGCTGCTTTTTGAAACTACTGATGAATCACTTGCCATTTTCACTGATTTTTACCGGGATAAGAAGAAAGAAAGCAAAAGTGTTCTTCCGGATATGACACTTGAGGAACGCCTCGCTTATTATATTCTGGAGGGAACAAAAGAAGGGCTCCTGCCTGATCTTGATCTGGCCCTGCAAGCATACCCTGCTCCTCTTGATATCATTAATGGGCCTTTAATGAACGGAATGAAGGAAGTCGGGAGATTGTTCAATGATAATCAGCTGATTGTCGCAGAGGTTCTGCAGAGCGCCGAGGTTATGAAAGCATCTGTCGCTTATCTTGAACCGCATATGGAAAAAGGTGAAGCCCAATCTTCATCCAAGGGGAAAATCATCCTGGCAACCGTTAAAGGCGATGTTCATGATATAGGGAAAAATCTTGTGGATATTATTTTAAGCAATAATGGATATGAAGTGATAGATCTGGGAATCAAGGTCTCCCCTGCTGAACTGATTGAAAACATCAGGCGTGAAAACCCGGATATGGTCGGCCTTTCAGGTCTCCTTGTTAAATCTGCACAGCAGATGGTCATTACGGCCCATGACATGAAACAGGCAGGTATCGATATTCCGATTTTAGTAGGCGGTGCCGCCCTTTCAAGGAAATTTACTGATACTAAAATTTCCAAGGAATATGACGGTCTCGTGCTGTATGCCAAAGATGCTATGAACGGTCTCTCTTTAGCCAATCAGCTTCAGGAGCCTGAAGAAGCTGAGAAACTGCGAATCCAGCAGGAAGAAAAACAGGCTGCAGCGCTTAATGCGGTACCTTATGACCGCGGATCAGTGGCGGTTGCAGTAAAGCCTAAACCAACAGTAAGCACACAAGTACCTGTATTTGTTCCAAAAGATTTAAAAAGGCATTTGCTGAAAACCTATTCCCTTTCACATATTGAACCCTATATTAACAAGCAGATGCTTATTGGCCATCACCTTGGCTTAAAAGGAAACCTGCAAAAGCTGCTTGAGGAAAAAAATGAAAAAGCCATTAAAATTAACGCAATGGTTGATGAACTGATTTCTGAAGCAAAAGAGAAAAACTGGATTGAGCCAAAAGCAGTTTATCAATTCTTCCCTGCCCAGTCAGATGGCGATAAGGTGTTTATTTATGCTGAGGATGAAAAAACAGTCATCGAGACATTTGAGTTTCCGCGCCAGGAATCAGAGCCATTCTTATGTCTGGCAGATTTCCTTAAATCAACAGAAAGCGGTCAAATGGACTATGTTTCCTTCTTTACTGTGACTGCCGGGAAAGGAATACGCGCTATTGCAGACCGTTTAAAAGCTGAAGGCAGATTCCTGGAAAGCCATGCCCTGCAGTCGCTGGCTTTGGAGACGGCTGAAGGCCTTGCTGAGCTGATCCATCGCCAGATCCGCGATCGCTGGGGATTTCCTGATCCGGTTGAAATGACGATGAAAGACCGTTTTGCAGCGAAATACCAGGGGCAGCGCTTTTCGTACGGCTATCCTGCTTGCCCTGATCTTGAGGACCAGAAAAAGCTGTTTAAGCTTATACAGCCTGAGGATATCGGTGTTCAGCTTACTGAAGAATGCATGATGGAACCTGAGGCTTCTGTATCTGCAATGGTGTTTGCCCATCCGGAAGCCAGATATTTTAATGTATTGAGATAATAAGATACCCGGCAGGTAAAATGGCCGGGTATTTGCCTTTCCCTCCTCACAGCCTATACAATGAATACATAGCAAGGAGGGAGATTTTTATGAATGAGCTAATTTGCTGATCTTCGCGTATCAATCCTGACAACTCTTTCAGTTTGTGAATCAAATTCAATATCAATGTATAAACCGAACTCTTTGCCGCCATCTTCTATCCATAGCTTGAACCTTTCGATATCTGTTGTTTGTCTCTTTTCTCTGCCGATATGCAGGTAGTCAAGTATCTTAGCCCTGGGGTATTTCTCTTTTGCCGTTTCCATAGCATGTCTGCCCCATTTTGCATAGGCTGGTTCCGGTCTCTCTGCATACGCTTCTTCAGTGATTGCCCGAATGGGAATGTATTCTGTTAAGAACATCAATACCATAAGGCTGATCATTAATTTCTTCATCTTAAACCTCTTTCCGGGAAGTATCCTAATCGCTATTGACACTATTCATAGTTTCTTCCTTCATCCGTTCTTCCTCTTCTTCCACACAGATATAAGCAATTTGTTCTTCCATTAGATGATGGAGAATATCTTTTTCATCCGTACAGGAAACGTCTTTTCTTTTTTGCATTTTGATCTCTCCTCTCCCTTGTTCATAAGTTTTTTTAAAATTCATTCGCTAACTTGGATAACACTTTTTTATCCACAAATGCCAAATGAAAAACATACATAAATATTGATTTCATCAGGAACAGAATAAATTTACCCCACCTTTATTTTAAGGTTTTGTATTTAAAGGAAATTTATTCATCCCTTTTGCCGGGTCTGATGAATTTTTAAAAAAATGCTGGGAAATCGTGTTTTGAAAGTTCCAATATGTGTAATAGATTAACAAGCAAAGAAGGAGTTGATCAGCATGCTGACAATGTACAAGTGCAAGAATTTCAATAAAACAGGTAAAATTCTGCTTCCCAGCAAGTGGCGCAGCCAATTTGGTCTTTTGCCTGGAAAACTGGCTGATCTACGCCTCGATCATGATCAAATTATTATTGAAAGAGCCAATTTGGAATCAACCCACAATAAAAGACTTATTTCCGAAAATGGCTCCATCCATATCCCAAAAGAACTTCAGCAGCTGATGGATATATCAGAGGAAGAAGAATATTGCCTGTTTATTGATGAGGAAGATAAGAGTTTTGTCCTAAAGATGATTTCAGAAAACTAAAAAGCTGCAGCCAGTTTCTCAGCAGCAGCTTTTTAGCAGATATATTTTCCCGTCAGATTCGTAAGTGCCATGCAAAACTTATCCCAGCCATTAGGGAATGACTGTATCCCCTGACTCTCAAAAATATTTTCCTTCGTAACCAGCTTAATGGACCATGTCACACTATCCATTAAAATCCCTGGATTTTTATATTCCTTCTGCCACTTCCAAATTTTCAGCCGGTATAATTCTTTCTTAAATTCTTCAATGCTTCCTGACGCTTTCGGCAGCTCATTTCTTGATGAAAACGAACTTAAATGCCATTCAAAATAATCAAAACGCCCATTGATGAAATCCACTTCAATTTTGTACCATGGCCCAGGATAACTGCCAAGACTGACGCTCAAAAGGATGGGATCTTTATCAGGATCAATCGTGACAATATTATTTTTAATATGGAACAGCTCTCTTTTCCTGCTGATGACTGATTTTACATGTGATAATTCAACAGATTTCGCGCCGGTTCTCTGAAAATTACTCACCCTATTCATTTCATCCAGCAAAGAAGGGATGGAAATAGCCCCCTTTTTCTCCAGGATATCTAAAATATTCTCGAAAATACTCATTTTTTCTTCCTCCATCAAAAACCAGGGTAGATGTAACACTAAGATAGTTATTTTCCCTAATATCCTTTTTTCAGCCTGTGCAAACATTCTTTCGTACTTAAGGGACTGATAATGAATAAATTGTGCCTGCTCATTGCACGCTAATGATGGGAGGTGCAGCCATGGATCCAATAAAACCAGGAAGCAAAAAGCTGCCGGATTTCGAAGAACTGGATGATCGGATGATTGCCGGACATACTTCGGGGCCGACACTTGTGATAAAGACCAATCTAGATCCGGAAAATTCGACTGAAGACAATCCTTACTTTAAGAATAAAGCTGAAACGGATACAAAAGAATTTCGGGATTATTTTGAGGAGTAAAAGCAAACCGGCAGGCTTTGTGCCTGCCGGTTTGCTGCATTATTTAGAAATCGAAGTTGTCAGGGTCCGGACCTACTCGTCTATTTTCATTTAAGCTGCTGATTTTGTCCATATCTTCTGAAGAAAGCTCAAAGTCAAATACATCAGCATTTTCAATGATGCGATGTTCTTTTATTGACTTTGGTATAGTAACAATACCGTTCTGAAGATCCCATCTTAAGATAACCTGTGCAACCGATTTGCTGTACTTTTGGGCAATTTCCTTCAGTGCTGCGTTTTCAAGAAGCTCTCCTTGTGCGAGTGGTGACCATGCTTCTATCTGAATGTCCTGATTCCTGCAGAAGTCCCTTAGTTCAGACTGGCAGAGTAAAGGATGAAGCTCCACCTGATTGACCATCGGCTTTATCTCAGCATCCTTCATTAGATCCTCCAGGTGATGAATCTGGAAGTTGCTCACACCAATTGCCTTTACTTTCTTCTCTTTATAAAGAGTTTCGAGTGCTTTCCATGTTTCTTTATATTTCCCTTTCACAGGCCAGTGGATCAGGTAAAGATCGATATACTCAAGACCAAGCTTATCACCTCTTTTTAGCAATTGGAGTACTGGATAATTTTCTCACATTCTTTTCAGTTATCAAAATCTTATGCTTAGTAATGAAGGTTTTGGCTGATGTTTGTCTAAGAATAATCTTAAACTGTGATTTATATCACGTTTAAGCTAGAATAACTTCTATATAATGACAATAAAGTGAAACTTCAATCAATGGGGGTGTTCCTTAT